>NZ_VIDT01000102.1 GCF_006519715.1 Ideonella azotifigens | reverse complement strand
CTGGCGGCGGCGCTGGGCATGGCGGCGCTGCTGCTGCTGGTCACGGTGGTGGCCCAGGCGCCGGCCGACCCGTATTTCTCGCTCAGCCTGCAGGCCTGGGAGCAGGGGCGCTTCATCCGCTTCCACGGGCTGGCGCAATGGATCGGCTGGTTATGGCCTTACGCGGCCATCCTGTGGCTGGCCGGGCGGGTGGCTTCGGCCGAACACATGCGGCCGATGGAACAAAGCAAGCCCGCCAGCACTCGCAGACAAGCCCGCGAGCGTGCTTCACGCTGAGCTGCACTGCCCCCACTGCCTACAATCCCGCAATGAGCTACTACAAGCATCACGTCTTCTTCTGCCTCAATGAGCGCAGCAATGGCGAGGCAAGCTGCGCCCAGCATGGCGCGCAAGCCGGCTTTGATCACTGCAAGAAGCAGGTCAAGGCACAGAAGCTGGCAGGCGTGGGCGGCGTGCGGGTCAACAAGGCCGGCTGCCTGGACCGTTGCGCTGGTGGCCCGGTCATCGTCGTCTACCCGGAAGAGACCTGGTACACCTTTGTCGACAACGAGGACATCGACGAGATCGTCGAATCACACCTCAAGAACGGCAAGCCGGTCGAGCGCCTGAAGCTGGCACCCGAGGTCGGCCGGTGAGCGCCGCTGCGGGGCTGGCGCCGCGCATGAGCGCCAATACTCAGCCGCTGCGCATAGCCGGCCCGGCCGGCGTGCTGGTGGGGGCGATGGATGAACCGGCGGCCGGCGTTGCGCTGCGCGGCGTGGTGGTGATTTGCCACCCGAACCCGCAGCAGGGCGGCACGATGGACAACAAGGTCGTGCACACCCTTGCCCGCGCTTTCCTGCAACTGGGCTACCGCGCTGTGCGCTTCAACTACCGCGGCGTGGGCGGCTCCGAAGGCGAATGGGACGAGGGTCGTGGCGAGGTCGACGACGCGCTGGCGGTGATCGCTGCGCAGCGCGACCCGGCGCTGCCGCTGGCGCTGGCCGGCTTCTCGTTTGGCGGCTACATCGTCTCGCATGCTGCCCAGCGTCTTGCCGACGATGCCAAGGCCGAGCGGCTGGTGCTGGTCGGCCCTGCGACCTCGCGCTTCGACATGACCACCGTGCCGGCCGACACGCTGGTGATCCACGGCGAGACCGACGACGTCGTGCCGCTGTCGGCCACTTTCGACTGGGCCCGCCCGCAGTCGCTGCCCGTCGTGGTGGTGCCTGGCGTGGGCCATTTCTTTCACGGGCAGCTGCCGCTGCTCAAATCGCTTGTGGTGAACGCCTGGCGCGCTTGAACGCGCCTCGTCGACTGCCCGGGCTTTGACGACCTTTTGGGTCCTTGCTGATGAAATCCCTGCATTCCCTGTTGCTCGGCGCCACCATGGCGCTGGGCGTGACCCTGAGCGCCCATGCCCAGGCGCCACAGCCACCCGAAATCGCTTCGCGTGGCTACCTGCTGATCGACATGACGGCCAACCAGGTGCTGGCCGAGCGCAATGCCGACGCCCAGGCCGAACCCGCCTCGCTGACCAAGCTGATGACGGCCTACGTGGTCTTTGGCGCGTTGCGGGAAAAGAAGCTTTCGCTGGAGCAGCGCCTGCCGGTTTCGGAGCGGGCCTGGAAGGAGAGAAAGGGTGGCGGCTCGCTGATGTTCATCGACACCACGATGACGCCAACGGTAGACGAACTGTTGCGCGGCCTGATCGTGCAGTCGGGCAATGATGCTTCGGTGGCGCTGGCCGAAGGCGTTTCCGGCAGTGTCGAGGCCTTTGTGGCGGTGATGAACCGGCAGGCCCAGGCCTGGGGCCTGACGCACACCTCGTTCAAGAACGTGACCGGACTGACCGAAGCCGGCCACTACAGCACGGCGCGCGACCTGGCAGTGATCGCCCAGCACATCATCCGCGACTTTCCCGAGCGCTACCCGTACTACTCGATGAAGGAGTACACGTACAACAACATCAAGCAGCCCAACCGCAACTTGCTGCTGGGCCGCGACGCGACCGTTGACGGCATGAAGACCGGCTACACCGACGCGGCAGGCTACTGCCTGCTGGCCTCGGCCCAGCGCGACTTCCCGAACGGCAAGCGCCGGCTGATGTCGGTGGTGATGGGGGCGGAGTCCATGCAGGGCCGGGCCAACGAGAGCCAGAAGCTGCTGAACTGGGGCTACACCAACTTCGACGCGGTGCGCCTGTTCGAGGCCGGCAAGGCCATGGCCACGGTGCCGGTGTGGAAGGGCAAGAGCCCCGAAGTGAAGCTGGGCAGCGAAGGCGCGGTGTTCGTGGCCGTGCCCAAGGGTGAGGGCGACCGCCTGAAGACGGCCGTCGAGCGCACCGACCCGCTGGTCGCGCCGCTGACCCAGGGCCAGCGCGTCGGCACGCTGAAGGTCACCACGGCCGGCGGTGCGCCGGTCGCTTCGGTGCCGCTGGTGGTGCTGGAAGAAGTGCCGCAGGCCGGCATCTTCGGCCGTGCCTGGGATGCCATCCGCCTTTGGATCAAGTAATCTCCAGGCCTACGCCCCTGCGGAGATCCCGATGACCGTGCTGCCCGATACCCTGTGCGAGCTGAACGGCGAGCTGCTGCCGCTGTCCCAGGCCAAAGTTTCGGTCATGGACCGCGGCTTCCTGTTCGGCGACGGCGTCTACGAGGCCATGCCGGTCTACGGTCGCCAGCTGTTCCGCTTCGACGAGCACATGGCACGGCTGGCGCGCAACCTCGACAAGCTGCGCATGGCTTCGCCAACGGATCGAGACGGCTGGCTGGCGCGGCTGCGCCGGGTCATCGCCGCGCATCCGGCCGAGGACCAGGTGGTCTACCTGCAGGTCACGCGCGGCGTGGCGCTGCGCGACCATGTGATGCCGGTGGACATAGCGCCCACGGTCTTCATCATGAGCAACGCCATGAAACCGGTGCCGGCCGAGCTGCGCCACCAGGGCGTGGCCTGCGTCACCGCGCGCGACTTCCGCTGGGAGCGGGGCGACATCAAGAGCATCTCGCTGCTGGGCAATGTGCTGGCACGGCAAGTTTCGGCCGATGCGGGCGCCGCCGAAACCCTGCTGCTGCGCGACGGGCTGCCGGGCGGCCCGTGGCTCACCGAGGCTTCCACCTGCAATGCCTGGATCGTGCAGGAGGGTGCGCTCTTGGGCCCACCGATGAACGAACACGTGCTGGAAGGCATTCGGGTGCAGCTGCTGCGCGAGCTGTGCGAGGAAGAGGGCATTGCCTTCAACCTGCGGCCAATCAGCGAATCCGACCTGCGCGCCGCCGACGAAGTGCTGCTCAGCTCCACCGGCAAGGAAGTGCTGGCCGTGACCAAGCTGGACGGCGAGGCCGTGGGCCATGGCGCGCTGCGCGGCAAGCCCGGCCCGGTCTACGGCCGCCTCTACGAAGCCTACCAAAGGGCCAAGCGCGAACAGTGCGCCTGAGCGGCGCTGCGGCGCGCCAACTTGCAAGTCGCAACGGCGGCCTTATCTATCCGGTCATGTCGACCAACACCATGTCTTCCTACATCCCGCCCGAGCAATCGCTGATCGAGTACCCCAGCGCCTTCCCGATCAAGGTGATGGGCGCGCACGTCGACGGTTTTGTCGACGCCATCGTCTCGGTGGCACTGCAGTTCGACCCCGGCTTCGACCCCGAAACCGTCGAGAAGCGGCCCAGCAAGGGTGGCAACTACCTGGGCGTCACCATCACCGTGACGGCGACCAGCCGCGAGCAGCTCGACGAGCTCTACCGCACGCTGACCACGCACCCGATGGTCAAGATCGTGCTCTGAGCACTTTTGGCGGTCCCGGAAAGCGGCGCTTCGGCGCCGTTTTTCATTTCGGCGCAGTCGCCGCTTCGGCCGCGGCCTTGGCGTCCAGCTCCTTGACCTTGTACGGCGCCGCCTCGTCGCCGGCTGCCGCGGCCCCGGCGTACCAGTAGCGCGCCAGCCGCAGGTCCTGCGGCACGCCGTCGCCCTTCTCGTACAGCGAGGCAAGGATGTACATCGCACCCATGTCGCCGCCATTGGCCGCCTGGCGGTACCACTGCGCAGCCTGGCTGCTGTCCGGCGGCGTGCCTCGGCCCATCAGGTAGGCGGTGCCGGCAGCGACCGCGCCGTCCACGCTGCCGGATTCGGCCGACAGTTGGTACCAGGCCAACGCCTGCACCAGGTCCTGCTTGCCCAGCTTGCCGCTCTCGAACAGTTCGCCCAGCGCGTATTGCGAGGTCACGAAGCCACGCTGCGCAGCCATCAGCAGCAACTCGCGCGCGGTTTCCACGTTGCTGTCCGGCAGTTCGCCGCGCAGGTGCATCGCGGCCAGGTCGTGCATCGCGCCCGGGTGGCCTTGTTTCGCCAGCACGCCGAAGGCCTGCGCGGCAGCGGTCAGGTCGCCTTGCACATACAGCGTCAGCGCCGCATCGAATGGGTCTGGCGCGGTGGCCTGCGCGGCACCGGCCTCGAGCGGCAGCGCGGCCATGGTGACGAGGGCGGCAGCGCTCAGCAGGCGGCGGATTCGTGCGGTGGCTTGCGGCAACATGCCATGACGATAGCGCGGCTGGCTTGACCTTCGCCGGCGCCCGGTTGGTCCGATGTCGGACAATTGCAAGCCATGTCGACCGCCACGCTTGCTCCGTTCCCGCCGCCGCTGCTGCGCGACTGGGGCCGCGTGCCCTACGAGCAGACCTTTGCCGCGATGCGCGCCTTCACCGAGGCCCGCGGCCTGGACACACCCGACGAGTTCTGGCAGGTCGAGCACCCGCCCGTGTTCACCCAGGGTGTGGCCGGCAAGCCCGAGCATGTGCTGGGCGCCGGCGACATCGCGGTCGTGCAGAGCAACCGCGGCGGCCAGGTGACCTACCACGGGCCCGGCCAGGTGATCGTCTACCCGCTGGTGGACCTGCGCCGGCTGGGCATCTTCGTCAAGGAATACGTGTTCCGCCTCGAAGCCGCCGTGATCCAGACGCTGGAACGCTTCGGCGTGCTGGGCTTTCGCGTGAGCGGCGCGCCGGGCATCTACGTGAACCTGGCCGACCCGTTCAACGCGGCATTGCCAGCCGGCCCGCGGCTGGATGAATTCGCAGGCCTGGGCAAGATTGCCGCGCTGGGCATCAAGGTCAGCCAGCACTGCACGTACCATGGCGTATCGCTCAACGTGGCGATGGACCTGGAACCGTTCCAGCGCATCAACCCCTGCGGCTACGCAGGGCTGCAAACGGTCGACCTCGCTACACTGGGCGTGCGTGCAGAGCCGGCCGAAGTCTCGGCCCTGCTGTGCGAGCGGCTGCGCCAGCACCTGAGCCCACCCGCTTCGGCGCCCTGAGTGGCGCCACCTGCCAGCCGCCGCCAGCCCTGTCCCTGTCCTCCAGCGCCTCGCGCGCCAGCCCTTGCAAGGCCTCCATGTCCACCGACAACGTCACCCACGAAGCCAAGACCGGCGCCGATTACGATGCCAGCGCCAAGCAGAAGGCCCAGGCCAAGACGGCGCGCATCCCGATCAAGATCGTGCCGGCCGGCGAGATGCTGAAGAAGCCGGACTGGATCCGCGTCAAGGCCGGCTCGCCGACCACGCGCTTCTACGAGATCAAGCAGATCCTGCGCGAGCACAAGCTGCACACCGTCTGCGAAGAAGCTTCTTGCCCGAACATTGGCGAATGCTTCGGCAAGGGCACGGCGACCTTCATGATCATGGGCGACAAGTGCACCCGGCGCTGCCCGTTTTGCGACGTGGGCCACGGCCGGCCCGATCCGCTGGACGTGGACGAGCCGATGAACCTGGCCAAGACGATTGCCGCGCTGAAGCTGAAGTACGTGGTCATCACCAGCGTGGACCGCGACGACCTGCGCGACGGCGGTGCCGGCCATTTCGCCGATTGCATCCGCCAGGTGCGCGAGCTGTCGCCGCAGACGCAGATCGAGGTGTTGGTGCCCGACTTCCGCGGCCGCATGGACCGCGCGCTGGACATCCTGAAGGCCGCGCCGCCGGACGTGATGAACCACAACCTCGAAACCGCGCCGCGCCTGTACAAGGAAGCGCGCCCGGGGTCGGACTATCAGTTCAGCCTGAACCTGCTCAAGCGCTTCAAGGAAGCCGTGCCGGGCGTGCCGACCAAGAGCGGCATCATGGTCGGCCTGGGCGAAACCGACGAAGAGATCCTGCAGGTGATGCGCGACATGCGCGCGCACAACATCGACATGCTGACCATTGGCCAGTACCTGGCGCCCAGCGGCCACCACCTGCCGGTCAAGCGTTACGTGCACCCGGATACTTTCAAGATGTTCGAAGAGGAGGCCTACAAGATGGGCTTCACGCACGCTGCCGTGGGCGCGATGGTGCGTTCCAGCTACCACGCGGACCAGCAGGCCGCGCATGCCGGCGTGGGCGCCATCGAAGCGAACTGAGCGGCGGTCCGGACGCAAGCCCGGACCTGGGGCACTCTCAAGAAAACGCCGGGCCGCTCCCAAGTTTTCTTGACCCCCTCGGGGGGCCTGACGCGAAGCGGCAGGTCCGGGGGCGCTCAGAATGACTTGCTGATGCCCGCCAGCACCGTGCGGCGCTGCGCATATTGCGGCGCGCCGACGCCAATGCCCGAGCCGTCGCGGATCTGGTAGATCCGGTCGAACACATTCAGCGCCGACAGGCGCAGGTCCACCGGGCCGACCGCCGTGCCCAGGTCGAAGCTGCGGTGCGCCGACAGGTTGACCTGCGTGTAGCTGGGTAGGTGGCTGCTGTTGGCAAAGCCGTTGCGCAGGCCGCTGCCGAACAGCAGGTCGGCCGAGGTCGACAAGCCGTTGGCCCACTGGTAGCTGGCACCGGCTGACGCCGTGGTCGCCTGGTCGTGGTCCAGGTGCACCCAGTTCGAGTTGATGTAGTCGATCTCATCCTGCTCGAAGTTGAACTGGCCGGTTTCCAGCCCCTTGCCGAGTGCCCGCGCAAACGCCACGTTGGCATAGGCGCTGAAGGCTTCGTCGCGGTAGCTGGCCGAGAGTTCCAGCCCGTAGACGCGGGCGTGGCTGTAGTTGAAGGCCGAGTAGATCAGCGCGTTGCCGAACTGGCCCTCGTCCTGCAGGTGGCGCACCTGGCGGTAGTAGCCGTCCACGCCCACGGTCAGGTGGCTGTCGATCTGCCGCTCGAGGCCGATGTCGTAGTAGTTCGAGCGCTCGGAGCGCACGGCGGTGTTGGCGTCCGACGGCAGCGCATTGGTCGTGCCCTGGAATTTCTGGATCGAGGTCTGGTCGATCTGCTCGGTGGGCGGCGGAGTGAAGTAGCGCGAGTAGCCGGCGTGCACGCGGGTCATCGCGTCGATGTCGTAGACCAGGCCCACGCGCGGGCTCAGCTGCTGCTCGTCGACGACGGTGCGCACCTGGTCGAAACGCAGGCCGTAGTTGACCGTCAGCGCCTTGACCGGTTGCCACTGGTCCTGCAGGTAGGCGCCCCAGGTGTGGCCCTTGAGCTGCGCGTCGTCGGAGATGCTGAGCGGCTGGTCGCTGGTCTGGTTGCCGTCGCCATCGGCCGGGAAGACCAGCGAGTCGTTGCGCGTCGCGCCTTTTTCGGACTGGTAGAACACGCCGCCGCGCAACGTGTGGGTGGCATTCAGGTGCCAGCTGGCATCGGCCTGCAGGCCGGCCGCGCGGTTGCTGCGCGCCACATCGGCAGCCACGCCGTTGAAGGCCAGGTCGCCGACCTCGTCGGGGCGGTAGTGCACGTCGGTGTAGCGGCTGAACAGGGCGACCTGGTAGTCCACGTCCTGGCCCAAGCTGCTCTGCAGCGACAGCACGCCGAAGTGGTTGCGCTCCTTCTGCCGCGCGTCCAGCGTCGCGGAGTCGATATTGTCGTGGCCGGCGAGCGAATAGTCGGGTGTCTGGCCGGCGACGTTGGGGATCTGGAAGCGGTTGTTGGCCGCACCCAGGATCAGGTTCACGCGGGTCTCGGGCGTCAGCACATAGGAGAAATAGCCGAAGCCGTTGCCTTGCTGGGTTTCGTCGTGCAGCGCGTGGCGCGAAGACGTCGGGTTCTCGATGCCTTGGTCGTCGTGCATCGCCGAGCCGACCATGTAGTAGCTCAGCGCGCCGACGCTACCGCCCAGTTCCAGGCTGCCTTCGCGGTGGCCGTTGCTGCCGCCCAGCAGGCTGATCTGCCCGCCGTTCTGCTGGTTCGCGCCTTTGGAATGGATGTCCACCACGCCGGCCGTGCGGTAGCCGTACTGCGCCGGCAGCGCGCCGGTCAGCACCTGGATCTGGTCGGCAAAACGCGTCTCCAGCGCCTGGCCGAAGCCGCCGATGGCCTCGGGGATCACGATGCCGTCGATGCGGTACTGCAGATCCGCGTGGTCACCGCGCACGTGTAGCTGGCCGTAGGAGTCCTGCACCACGCCGGGCGCCTGCAGGATGACCTGGTTCAGCGGCGTGTCGGCGCCCATCGGCAGCTTGGCGATGTCCTGCTGGTCGAAGCGGTAGATGGAACTGCCGGTGTCGGGCGACAGGCCGTTGCGCGCGGCGTCCAGGCGCTGGCGCTGGGAGGAGATTTCGACCCGCTGCGGCGCTGGTGCGGCGGTGGTCGAGCCGCCATCTGTGGCGGCGACGGTCTGCGCGCGGACGGGCAGGGCGAGCAAGGGATAGGCGAGCGCCAACGCGAGCGCCAGGCCCGTGCGAGAAGGGGTGAACATGCAAACAGCTCCTCTGTCGCGGGCCTGAGTGGAGCGGCCCGCGAGCAGTCGATTCATCGAGTGAGGTGCACCGCGGCGCAGCGCTTGGCCCGTCCGAAAACAGGGCAGGCGAGCGGCGCGCGCAGGTGCAGACAGCGCCCGGCACTGGTGAAGCACCAGACCGGGCGTCAGGACGACTTCAGAGGAGGATCGGAGGGTCCCGGGCGCTGTGCGCGGGGACGTCGGCGTCGCGGGCTCGGAAGGTCCGTGAGGTGACCCATGGGTGCGTGGCGGGCGGCAGTTGCAGCGACGGGACCGAGGTCGCGACGAAGCTGGCCACTTGCGCGAAGGCAAGGCAGTCGTCGCAGGCGCTGCCTGCGACATGCACCTTGCCGGTCAGACCAGACGCCGACTGCGGGCTGGTGGCCAGGTGGCCGATCTCGTGCAGCACCGCGCCCTGCTGAGCCAACAGCAGGAACAGCGAGAGCCACAGGGAAGACCAGATCTTGCGCACGGCCGGAATTGTGCCCGCAAGGCGCAGACAAGGTGAACTCAAAGTTTCCGACGCTCGTGGGGGATGGTCCACGGATGCACGATGTGCCGAATGGTGGGGTCGCGCCAGGCGGCACGGGACCTCAGGCGCTCTTCTCGGCGATTAGCTCGCCAATCAGCTGGTGCAGCGAGGCGAAATCGGGCTCGCCGACGAATTTCTTGACGATGCGGCCCTGCTTGTCGATCAGGAAGGTGGTGGGCGTGAGCTGCACCTTGCCGAATTGCTGGGCGATGGCGCCGGTGTTGTCGATGGCCACATTGAACGGCAGCTGGCGCGACTTGGCGAAGTTGTCGACGTACATCGGCGGGTCGTAGCTCATGGCCACGGCCAGCGTGTCGAAGGCCTGGCCCTTGAACTTCTCGTGCGTGGCGATGATGTTGGGCATCTCGTGCACGCAGGTCGTGCAGCTGGTGGCCCAGAAGTTCACCAGCATCACCTTGCCGCGCTGGCCGGCGAGATTGGCCTGGCGGCCATCCAGCAGGGTGTAATGCACGTCAGGCGCGCTTTCGCGTGCCGCGCAGCCGGCCAGCAGGCCACTGAACGGCAGCGTTGCCAGCAGGCTGGCACTCAGAGCAAGATGACGGCGTCTGTCCATGGGGAGAACCTTCGTATGAAGCGCAGAGAGTTTACGGCGACGGCCGGCATGCTGCTGGCCGGCATGAGCGGCACCCGCGTCGCCGAGGCGGCTTTCCTCAGCGAGGCCGATGCTTCGCTGGGCGTGAAAACCGCGTTGCAGCGCGGCGCGGAGGCTGCGGTCGGCCTGCTGGGCCAGACCGATGGCTTCCTCGGCAACCCGAAGGTGCGCATCCCGCTGCCCGGCATCCTCAACGATGCGGCACAGCTGCTGAGGCTTTCGGGCCAGCAGAAGAAGGTGGATGAATTGATCACTGCGATGAACCGAGCGGCCGAGGCCGCCGTGCCGCAGGCGCGCGAGCTGCTGGTGGCGGCGGTGAAAGGCATGTCGGTGCAGGACGGGCTGAAGATCGTGCGCGGCGGCGACACCTCGGTCACCGACTTCTTCGCCACCAAGACACGCCTGCCGCTGGGCGAGAAGTTCCTGCCCATCGTCACGCAGGCGACCGAAAAGGTCTCGCTGGCGAGCAAGTACAACGCGGTTGCCGGCCAGGCCATGGGCTTTGGCCTGGTGAAGAAGGAGGACGCCAACGTGCAGGTCTACGTGACGCGCAAGGCGCTGGACGGGCTGTACCTGATGATTGGCGAAGAGGAAAAGAAGATCCGCCGCGATCCGGTTGGCACCGGCAGCGCGATCCTTCAAAAGGTCTTCGGCTAGGAGGCTAGGAGGCTAGGAGCTGGGGCACCCGGTCCCATGAGTACCTGAGACCACCCGCCGGGCGGGTCGCGCAGGCCGCTTTGGGGCGGCCCGGCGCCGGCCTGCGGGCGCGCGCTCGTCTCGCCAACTCAGCTGTTTCGCGTCAGCTCGAAGATCAGCGCGGAAGGCAGGTACTGCAGTACCGCGTGGCGGCCGATCTGGGCCTGGCGCTGGGCGCTGTCGGTCGAGAGCTGGCAGTGGTCGCCTTCTTCGGCGATCTCGATGCAGACGAAGTCGGGCTGCTCGGCGGCCAGCAATTCGCGCAGGCGGGTGAAGCGCTGGCCGGCGAGCACCGATTCGCAAATGATGCCGTGCGGCAGCGTTTCGCGGCAGAAGCGTTCAGCCTCTTCGACCGAACTCACAAAGTCCAGCACCAGCCCCATGTGACGCACGGCTTCCCGGATGTCCGAGCGCAGGTCGCGCCGGCCGGCGAGCACCAGCAAGTGGCTGCCGGCCAGCGGCTTGGAGTCCAGCGAGGGGCCGAAGCCGGAGGACAGCGGGTCCGGATCGGGCGCGGATGCGCTGACATCCGGCGCGGCGGGCTGCAGCGTGTGGGTGAACTCCAGCAGCAGCGTGCAGCTGCCGGGGCTGTCCAGCCGCTCGATGCGCAACTCCAGCGCCCAGGCGATCTGTTCGACCAGGCGCCACGCCAGGCCATTGGGCGGGCCCGGGTGGCGCAGTGGGAAGTGGCAGCGCAGGCAGGCGTTGGGCGGCCAGGGCAGCAGCTCCAGCCGGCATTCGATGTGGCCCTGCGCGTGCGGGAGGGCCCAGTCCAGCATGGCCTGCAACAGCGCGTGCAGCAGGCTGGCGTCGGCCAGCACCGAGGCCGGTTGCATGGCGGGGCGCAACTCGATGCCGCTGGCGCTGGCGGCCGGGCCGTGTTGCTGCAGCAGCTCGCGCAGCGTCTGCGTCAGGTTCACTTCCTCGGCGCTTTGGTTCACACCGCCGGAGGCGATGCGCGAGAGCTGCTGGCCGACCATGCCAAGGCGGCGCGCACGGCCGATCTCTTCTGTCAGCTGCTGCAGGCCGTTGCGGTCGATGCGACCAGTGCTGGTCAGCTGGTTCACGCGTTCCAGTGCGTCCGACATCGTCTGCCCGACTTCGCTGCCCATCTCGTCAATGACCTGCAGCCAGTGCGAGGGCAAGGCTGCGGCCTGGCCTTCTGGCAGGGTGTTCGTCGCGGCGAGGTGCAAGCCGCCGGGCAGCGGATTGTTCATCGTGGCCATGGTCTAGGGGAGGGAGCGGGGCAGTGTGCGCCCCTGGGGGGACGCTTGCCAAGCGCTTACATTCCTACGAATGAGGGATGCGACGCCGCGGAAGCGGACTTTGTTCACGGTTGGCGCTTGCTTGGCGATGAGCGGCTGCTCGCCGGCGCTGGATTGGCGCGAGGGCCGTGTGGTCGATGCCAGCCTGCAGTTTGTGCTGCCGTGCCGGCCCGACCATCACGAGCGTGTGCTGCCACTGGCGGGTGTGCCGGTGCGTCTGCAGATGCAGGTCTGCGAGGCCGAGGGCCAGACCTTTGCGGTCAGCGTGGCCGACATGGGGGAGCCGGCCAGGGTCGGCCCGGCGCTGCA
>NZ_VIDT01001019.1 GCF_006519715.1 Ideonella azotifigens | reverse complement strand
GGGGTGCACACGCTGCGCCAGGCACTGCCGGCAAGCGGCGGTGGCCAGCCAGGCGGTGCTCAGGTGCAGCAGCGCGGTCACCAGTCCCATTGGTGCGTCGTGGCCGCGCAGCGAGGCCAGTGGATCCAGGGCCGGCAGTGCCGCCAGTCCGCAGCCCACCGCCAGTGACAGGGCCAGGAACAGCAGCAGCGCACTGCGGCGGGAAACGGAAGATGACATGGGCGGAAAGCAGGCCGGCTGGTCAACCGGCGCGAAATGGCAGGCGCGAAGTGTCGGCCTGTACGCAAGCTGCGCGCCATCGCTCCGTTGGGGGATGGCGACCGGGCACCACCCTCCTTGGATGGTCGCCGCCTGGCTGGCGGCAGGCGCCCGGTCAGGCGTCCAGGTCCTGCAGCAGCCCGAGCGTGGGCGCGGGCGCCATGTTCAGCAGCGTGGCAATGTCGCGCACGTCGTCCGGCACGGCCGGGTTGTCCCAGCCGCGGCTGGTGTGGCGCGCCAGGCGGATCGCCAGCAGCACGTTGCGCACCTGCGAAGCCTCCTCGTGCCGGTCGTCGGTGATGTTGACCAGCAGCTCGGGCAGGTGCCAGGCCAGCATCAGTGCATGCTGCAGTTCGGTCAGCGTGACGCCAAGCACCTGGCGTTGCACCGTGGCGCTGCGCAGCGTCGGGTCCGCCTGCTGGCGCTGCTGCATCTCCAGCGCCAGCGTGGGCGCATGCAGCCACAACAGCATGTCGGCGAAGTCGTGCAGCAGCGCGGCTTCATGGATCACGCCGGCGTCGTGGTCCTGGCGGTGCACTGCAAACGCCAGCGCGAAGCGGGCGGCGCGCTCGGCACGGCTGATCACGGCCCTCAGTCCGTCCAGCGCTTCTGGCTGGCTGGCCAGGTGTTGCTCCACCGTGGGCTGTGGTCCGAAACCGGCAAAAAACGGGGTGATGCCCATCAGCACCACGGCTTCGCAAATGGTTTCGGCATCGGTGGTACGGCGCTGCCGATGCAACTCGGCCGTGCGGGCCAGCACCTTCAGCGTCATCAGCGGGTCGACGCCCACCGCTTCGGCCACCATGCGGGCGTCGACCTCGTCCTCCATCGGTCGCAGCTCTTCCAGTGCGGCCGCGGTGCGCGCCAGCACCGGCAGCTCGGCGTGCTGGAACAGGCGCACCCAGCCCGCCAGGTCATGCGGGTGACCGGTGGTGGGCAGGGGGGCTGAGGGCATCTGGGACATGGCAAACGACGGGGCGGGCAGCAAGGGGCTTCCCCTTGACTATCGGCATGTCGTGTGCTCGGCTGAAGCGAGGCCCGCCGACGCCAGGGGTTTTTCCTGACGCCGGCAGGGCCGTTCAGATGCGGCTCACATCGATGCGACCGACGAACTCGCCGTTCACGTACAACGCACCTTCGGGTGCTCCGGCGTCGCTGTGCACGGCGTGGAACTCGATGGTCGGCAATTCACAGGCAGGTCCGACCGGG
>NZ_VIDT01001018.1 GCF_006519715.1 Ideonella azotifigens | reverse complement strand
GCCGGTCGGCCCGATTGCGGGCGGCTGACGTCGGCCAGCAGCAAGGTACTGGTGACCAGGCCTTCGACGGCGTCGGACAGGTCGGCCGGCGGCTCGATCATCTCTATCATTTCCAGCAGGTCGTCCGCGTCTTCCAGGTCCTCGGGATCGAACACGCGATAGAGCACGGCCAGCGGCTCCAGCACCTCGCGCGCGTCATTGCGCATCAGCTGCGGGAAACACTCCATCGCCAGCGCAAAGCCAGCGACCCAGGGCATCACGGTTTGCAGCGGATCGTCCTCGTCGTCCAGCTCGAAGACCCAGGGGTCGAACCATTGGCGGCCGTGGATGGCGCGGTTCAGCTCGGCATGGCGGCGGCGCACCAAGGCTTGCAAGGGCGCGCTTGGAAAGCTGGCCGGTGCGGCGCGGCCGTCGGCATCGATCACATGCGGGAACCAGCGCGCCTCAGGGACCTGTGCCGGCTGCAGCAGCACGCCACAGAGGTAACCGTCCAGCATCATCAGGTCCAGCGGCTCCAGCGGCGCCGGCACGGTGTCGAGCAGCTGCTCCAGCCGTTCCATGTCGGCATCGTTCAGCGGGGCAAGGGATTGCGGGGAAGGGGCTGCGGAAGAGGTGGCCATGCTCAATTGTCCCTCGCGCGCCGGACCGGGGCATCGCCCGCCCCAAATGCAAGCGCCATGCGCCAGGAGTGTGGCGCCGGCGCAAACCGCTTGTCCCTCATGTGTGACCTTTTACCCAATCCCCCGTCAGGGGGATGTCACGGGCCTAAGCATCGCCGTACATTCCACTTCACGGTCGATGGAATGAGCAGCGAAGAGCGCTTGCAAACCTATCCGTGCATTGCCTTGTTTCGACAAGCCGATGCGTTCACCAGATGTTCTGTCCTTGTTCACGGTCGCGCCACAGCAAAACTTGAAGCGACCCTCCCGTCATCGCTTATTCGGTCGATTTCGGGGCGTGTTGAGAAGGTAACGGCATCAGCTTGTGTTCAAGTCGGCGCATTCTGATGCCACGGCTCGGACGGTGAATCAGGTTGCAGGCACGCGCTCGCGGCTCACCCCATCTGGCAATGCTTTCGCCCAGTTGTCGGTTGCTTTTTGCACCTGGCGCCCTGGCAAGCGCATTGCCGCCAACGGTCCCAACGACGTCCTCTTGGAGGACTTATCCGACTCAGCTCGCAAGGGCTGGGTCGTTTTTTTTGGCCGGCGGCCTGGGTACACCGTGCCCGGCGGCATTCGAGCAGGCTTTTGTTGCTGCTTCATGGCAACTGGAAGCCTGAGTTGAAACCTACAAGCAAAAAGCTCACCAGTGCCTGAACCGTGCGCGGCACCTGGGCCGTGCGGGGCCGGATGGCCCACAAGTGCGTACCGAAGCTGCCCACCGGGCGCCAGTCCGGCAGCAGTTGCCGCAGGCTGCCGTCGCGCAGCGCGGCCTGCGCGCTGAAGTCAGGCAGCAAGGTGATGCCCAG
>NZ_VIDT01001017.1 GCF_006519715.1 Ideonella azotifigens | reverse complement strand
GCAGATCGAGGTGCGCAAGGCCATTCGCCCGCGGGACAAGACACCGCTGGCGCGGCTGCGCGCGCTGGGCCGCGGCTACCTGCAGTGGGCCAGGGCGCACGAGGCGCATTTCCGCATTGTCTCGGCACGGGACCAGATCGACCTGGCGGGTTCACCGGCGCTGCAGGCCAGCATGCAGGCGGTGCGTGCGCTGACCGAGCAGACGCTGCACGAAGCGCAGGCTGTGGGTGAAGTGAACTCGGCGCACGACGCGGCGGCGTTGGCGCTGCTGTCGCGCGCGACCGTCTATGGCCTGGCGCGCATGCAGCTGGACGGTCACCTGCCGCAATGGGGTGTGAAGCCCGGCGGCGAAGCGGCGGCCACCGAGGCGACGCTGGCGCTGTTGGTCAGGCTGATGGCGGCAGGTGCAAGCGGCGCGCCAGCTGCTTGAGGCAGCTCAGCCCTGCTGCGCGCGGCGGCGGCGTTCGCGGCTGTTGGCCAGGTGGGTGCGCATCGCGGCGCGGGCGGCGTCAGGGTCCTGGCTGGCGATGGCGTCGAAGATGCTTTCGTGTTCGCCGTTGACGCGGCGCAGGTAGAGGCTGCGCTCTTCGGTCAGCGCGTCGCTGAGCGCGGTGGTCGGCTGCAGGCGGGCGCGCGGGATGATCATGCTGCCCAGCGTCTGCATCAGGTCGGCGAAGTGGTGGTTCTGCGTGGCGCGGGCGATTTCCAGGTGGAACTGGAAGTCCGGTGCAATCGCATCGCCACCGTTGGCCACCGCCTGGGTCACCGCGTCGAGTGCCTGGCGCATGGCCTGCAGGTTGGTGGGGCTGCGTCGCACGGCGGCCAGCGCGGCGGCTTCGGTCTCGAGGCCGATGCGCAGCTCCAGCACCGCGATCACGTCGTTCAGCGTACTGAACTGCTCTGGCGAGATGCGAAAGCCGGTGCCCTCGGAAAAACCGATCACGAAGGTGCCGATGCCGTGCCGCGTCTCGACCATGCCGGCCGCCTGCAGCTTGGAGATGGCCTCGCGCACGACGGTGCGGCTGACCTCGAATTCGGCCATGATGGCCGCTTCGGTCGGCAGCTTGTCACCGGGTGCCAACCGGCCATCCCGGATGCGGTCGCCCAGGGAGTCAACCAGCTCCAGGGCAAGGGTGCGGGGCCGCCGGCGGGCGGGAAGCGTGGAATTCGGTGCAACAGGCTGCATGCGGGGTATTGTCCCTCGTCGGATCGGTGGAATCCCAGGTCGGGCGCTGGCTTCAACGCGCTAAAGTGCCGTTCCTGGTTATGTTGTACGACGACATACAACTATCATCTCCGGGCTGTGATGCCTGCGCAAGTCAGCAAAGACCCGCAGCGCAACAGCGCCAGAGCCAGCTTTTCAGTTCCTGACCTGAGCGAGTTTGCCTTGACCAACGCCGCCGCCCCGACCGCAGCCCCCGTGGCTGCCCCTTCCATCGCCTCGCTGACCGCCAGGCCGCCGCTGACGCTCAGC
>NZ_VIDT01001016.1 GCF_006519715.1 Ideonella azotifigens | reverse complement strand
GCGCTGCGCCACGCCATCGAGCGCAACGAGCTCACGGTGCTCTACCAGCCGCAGGTCAGCCTGGCCAGCGGCCAGATCATCGGCGCCGAGGCGCTGCTGCGCTGGCACTCGCCGGACTGGGGCCAGGTCTCGCCGACGGAATTCATCCCGGTCGCCGAGCGCGCCGGCCTGATCGGTGCGATCGACGACTGGGTGCTGCGCCAGGCCTGTGCCCAGTCGCTGGCCTGGCAGCGCCAAGGCCTGCCGCTGGTGCGCATCGGCGTCAATTTTTCGCCGCTGCAGTTCCAGCAGGGCGACGTGGCCCAGCAGGTGCAAAAAGCCTTGCTGGACACCGGTGCCGACCCGGCCTGCCTGGGCGTGGAGCTGACCGAAAGCACGCTGATGGACGACCCGGTGCGGGCCGCCGCGATGCTGTGCGAGCTGAAGTCCATCGGCATCGAGATCTCGCTGGACGACTTCGGCACCGGCTACTCCAGCCTCAGCTGCCTGCGCAGCCTGCCCATCGACGTGGTCAAGGTCGACCGCTCGTTTGTCAACGACGTGACCGCCGGCCCGGAAAGCGCCTCGGTCACCCGCTCCATCATCACCATGGCACACGGCCTGCAGATGCGGGTGATTGCCGAAGGCGTCGAAACCGAGGCCCAGCTCAGCCTGCTGCTGGCCAAGGGCTGCGACCAGATCCAGGGCTACTGGTTCAGCCCGCCGGTGCCGGCCGATGAGGTGGCCCGCATGCTGGCCGAGCACCGCTGCCTGCCCGAACACCTGACCACCCGCCGCAGCCGCCCGCGCACCTTGCTGCTGGTGGACGACGAGGAAAACATCGTCTCGGCCCTGAAGCGCCTGTTCCGGCGCGACGGTTACCGCGTCATCACCGCCTGCAGCGCCGCCGAGGGCCTGCAGCGCCTGGCCGAAACCGAGGTCGACGTGATCATTTCCGACCAGCGCATGCCAGGCATGACCGGCGTCGAGTTCCTGCGCCAGGCCAAGGCGCTGTACCCGGACACGGTGCGCATGACGCTCTCGGGCTTCACCGACCTGCAGTCCATCATCGATGCAGTCAACGAAGGCGCTGTCTACAAGTTCCTCACCAAGCCCTGGGACGACGAGCGCCTGCGCGCCCACGTGGTCGAAGCCTTCCGCCGCAAGGAGCTGGCCGACGAGAACCGCCGGCTGGACCTCGAGGTCACCGGTGCCAACCGCGAGATGGCCGAGCTGAATGCCCGCCTGGAGCGCCTGCTCGGCCAGCAGCGCGAACAGGCCGCCCTGCTGCAGACCAGCGCCGGCGGCGCCCATGAACTGCTGGACAGCCTGCCGCAAGCGGTGCTGGGTCTGGACCCGGATGGCTTGCTGGCCTATGTCAACGAGACCGCCCGCCAGTGGCTGCCGGCCGAACAACTGCCGCTGGGCATGGCCCCCGGGCCCTTGCTGGCACCGGCGCTGGCCTTGCCACCGGGCGGCACCGGCACCCTGCTCG
>NZ_VIDT01001015.1 GCF_006519715.1 Ideonella azotifigens | reverse complement strand
GGCCTGCTGCCCAAGCCCTTCGAGCGCGGCGCGCTCACCGCATTGCTCGCCGAGCCGGTGCCAGCGCCGCACTGAAACAAATGCAATTCGCCGTTCACGCACGGCGAGTCTGATGTGCTCCGAGCCGGATCACGGCCCCGACTGCCTTCGCGGCAGGACGCACATCGACAGGAGACATGACATGAACACCATCCCCCGCGCAGCCGCCCTGGCCGCCTTCGCCCTCGTCGCCAGCCTGGCCGCCACTCAGGCGCAGGCCGCGTCGATCAAGATCTCTTGCGGCGCCATCGGCTACGAGCTGGAGCTTTGCAAGAGTGCTGCCGATGCCTGGGCCAAGAAGACCGGCAACGAGGTGCAGGTGGTTGCCACGCCGGCCGACTCGAACGAGCGCCTGGCGCTGTACCAGCAGATTCTGGGCTCGCAGTCCGACAAGATCGACATCTTCCAGATCGACGTGGTCTGGCCCGGCCTGCTGGGCACGCACCTGATCGACCTGACGCCGTATGCCAAGGGCACGCAGTCGCAGCACTTCGAGAGCATCGTCGCCAACAACACCGTGGGCGGCAAGCTGGTCGCCATGCCCTGGTTCACCGACGCCGGCCTGCTGTACTACCGCAAGGACCTGCTGGAGAAATACAAGCAGCCGCTGCCCGTCACCTGGGACGACCTGGCCAAGTCCGCCAAGCTGATCCAGGAAGGCGAGCGCAAGGCCGGCAACGACCGCATGTGGGGCTATGTCTGGCAGGGCCGCGCCTACGAAGGCCTGAGCTGCAATGCGCTGGAATGGCTGGTCAGCTTTGGTGGCGGCAGCGTGGTCGAGCCCAGCGGCAAGATCAGCGTCAACAACCCGCAGGCCGCCGAAGCGCTGCAGACGGCCGCCAGCTGGGTCGGCACCATCTCGCCATCGGCCGTGCTGAACTACGCCGAGGAAGAATCGCGTGGCGTGTTCCAGGCCGGCAATGCCGTCTACATGCGCAACTGGCCGTATGCCTGGGCGCTCTCGCAGGCGGCCGACAGCACGATCAAGGGCAAGGTCGGCATCACCGTGCTGCCCAAGGGCAATGGCGCCAACGGCCGCAGCGCCGCGGCGCTGGGCGGGCACCAGCTGGCAGTCTCGAAGTACAGCAAGAACCCGGCGATTGCCGCGGACCTGGTGATGTACATGACCAGCGCCGAGGTGCAGAAGGAACGCGCGATCAAGGGCTCGTTCAACCCGACCATGCCGGCCCTCTACAAGGACCCGGAAGTCCTGAAGGCCAACCCCTTCATGGGCGAGCTCTACGGCACTTTCGCCAGCGCCGCCGCGCGCCCGGCCACCGTCACCGGTTCGCACTACAACCAGGTCAGCAACGCCTTCTGGAACAGCGCGCACGAAGTGCTGGCCGGCCAGGCCAAGGCCACCGCCGCACTGCCGCAGCTGGAGACCTCTCTGGGCCGCACCAGCCGCGGCGGCAAGTGGAACTGAAGCTGTGACGGAG
>NZ_VIDT01001014.1 GCF_006519715.1 Ideonella azotifigens | reverse complement strand
GCCATTGCCTTTGGCGGCATGCTGGGGCCGGCCTTGTTGATGACGGGACTGGCCCAGGCCAGCGCCGCCTCGGCCTCGCTGCTGCTGAATGTCGAAGGCGTGCTGACGGCCGTCGTCGCCTGGCTGGTCTTCAAGGAAAACGCCGACCGCCAGATCGTGCTGGGCATGGTCGCCATCGTCATCGGCGGCCTGCTGCTGTCGTGGGAACCGGGCGCGGCCTCGGTCTCCACCGGCGCCCTGTTCATCCTCGGCGCCTGCCTGTGCTGGGCCATCGACAACAACCTGACGCGCAAGGTCTCGAACAACGATGCCATGCTGGTCGCCGGCCTCAAGGGCCTGCTGGCAGGCGGCTGCAACACCGCGCTGGCACTGGCCAGCGGTGCGGCACTGCCGCCCTGGACCTCCGTCGGCCTGAGCCTGCTGATCGGCTTCTTCGGCTACGGGCTCAGCCTGACACTTTTCGTGGTCGCCCTGCGCACGCTGGGCACCGCGCGCACCGGCGCATATTTTTCAGTGGCACCGCTTTTTGGCGTGTTGCTGTCGTTGGCGATCTGGCCGGCCATCCCGCCCCCGCTCTTCGGGCTGGCGGCCGGCTTGATGGCGCTTGGCGTGTGGCTGCACGTGCGCGAGCGCCACGAGCACCCGCACACCCATGAGCCGCTGGTGCACGCCCACGCGCATGCCCATGACGCGCATCACCAACATGCGCACGACTTCGCCTGGGACGGCACAGAGCCCCACCGGCACTTGCACCGACACGAGCCGCTGACGCACAAGCACCCGCACCATCCGGACATTCATCACCGGCACTCGCATGCGGCCACGCCGCCCGCACACGAAGACTGAGCGGCCAGCGCCGCGGATCAGGTCGCGGCCATCGGCCTCGGTGCGCCGGGCGACGCCAGCTGCTGCAACGGACATTGCCACCAGCCCACGTCGTGCCACACGCCATGCTTGAAACCCACCTTGCGGTAGACGCCAATGAGTTCAAAACCCACCGATTCATGCAGCGCCACGCTGGCCGCGTTGGGCAATGCAATGCCAGCAAAGGCCTGGCAATGGCCCAGGTCGACCAGCACCCGCTTCAAGGCCGCGTAGAGCTGCTTGCCCACACCTTGTCCCCGCACATCGGCCCGGACGTAGGCCGTGGTGTCGACCGACCACTGGTAAGCCGCTCGCTCCCGGTGCCTGCTCGCGTAGACATAGCCGCTCACCCGGCCGGCCTCATCCTCACTGACCAGCCAGGGCAGCGCCTGCAAGGTGGCGCTGATGCGCGCCCGCATCTCCTCCACCGTCGGCGGCACCAGCTCGAACGAGATGCAGGTGTCCTGCACGATGGGGGCATAGATGGCGGCGATGGCCGGTGCATCGTCTGGCGTTGCAATGCGGATGGCGGTGATCGTGGGGTCCATGGCAATCATCGGCCGGGCTAGGATCGCCGGCAGGTAGTACGAGGAGGCCCAGGCCAGTGTGTCTGGGCCAA
>NZ_VIDT01001013.1 GCF_006519715.1 Ideonella azotifigens | reverse complement strand
GTTCCTGCCGCGCCTGCGCGCCCGCCAGCCCTCGCTGGACGACTTCAACCTGCTGGGCAACCTGCTGGGCGTGCTGCTGGCACAAGGCAATGTGGCACGCGCCCGCGAGGTCGTCGCCGAATGCCAACAGCGCATGCGCCACTTCGCCGAGGACAGCTGCATGTGGTGCACGCTGGACGCATTTGCACTGCTGCACGCGCTGGACGGCCGGACCCGCATCGCCGCCCAACTGGCCGGCGCCGCTGACCGGGCGTACCACGACCACGGCCAAGACAAACGCCAGCCCAACGAGGCCGCGGACCGCGCCCGGCTGGACCGCGTGCTCGCCACCCAGGCAGGCGAGACTCAGCTTTCAGCCTGGCGCGCCGAAGGCTGGGCCATGGCGACGGGCGACGCGCTGCAGCTGGCGTTCACGGGCGCCGATTGAGGGGCGCCAAGCTCGGGGACGATTGAGCCCTCAGCCGATGCAGGTCCGGTTCTTCCCGGTGCGCTTGGCTTCGTACAAGGCTTCGTCGGCGCGCTCCAGCGTCTCTTCCAGCGTGTCGGCACCGCGGTAGATCGTCACACCGGCCGAGAAGGTCACGAAGACTTCCTTGCCTTCGTGCATGAACAGGCTGGCGCTGAGCAGGCGCTGCAGGCGGGTCAGCACCTGCTGGGCTTCGTCCACCGGCGTGGCCGGCAGCAGCACGACGAACTCTTCGCCGCCGAAGCGGGCCACCACGTCGCCCGGGCGCAGCGAATCGCGCACCCGCTGTGCCAGTGCCACCAGGGCCTGGTCGCCGGCGGCGTGGCCGAGCTGGTCGTTCAGGCGCTTGAAGTTGTCGATGTCCAGCAGGCCGACGGAGAGTGGCTTGTCTTCGCGCTGCAAGCGGGCCTGTTCGACGCTGAACAGCTGGGCCAGGCCGCGGCGGTTGGCGACCTGGGTCAGCGCGTCGGTCGAGGCTTCGTCGGACATGCGGCGCAGCTCGCCTTCCAGCGTGCGCACCTGGGCTTCGAGTTCGCTGGCGCGGCTGTGGCCGTCCTGCAGGCGTTCGCGAGTGGCATGCACCAGCGCATGCACGCTGCGGCTCTCGGAGACCATTTCGTGCACGACGCCGGCCAGGCTTTCGAGGGAGTCTGCCTGGTCGATGGTGTCGGCGTAGCGCTGCATGCTGTCGCTGAAGCGGCCGGTGTGCTGGTCGAGTTCGCCCAGCTCGCTGAGCATCTGGTGGATCAGGGACTTCAGCGCATCGCGGGCCTGGTCACGGTCGCCACGCAAGGCCCCCTGGCGCTGGCGGGTGCTGGCCAGCAGTTCGCTCGCGGCATGCACCGCGCGTGAGCTGGGGCTTTCGCCCAGGCGCTCGCGCAGGCTTTCGAGCTGTCCCTGGACCCAGGAATCGTCCTCGGCCAGCTCGGCCAGGCTGCCGGCGAGTTCGCGGCTGAGCTGGTAGGTCTCATTCAGCAAATGGTGACGGTGCGACAGCAGCCTGCGCGCCCGCTCGCA
>NZ_VIDT01001012.1 GCF_006519715.1 Ideonella azotifigens | reverse complement strand
GCCGGCTTATGCGCGCCGCGTGGCCGCGCTGCTGGAGGCCACCGGCTGGCCCGCCCGGCTGCTGGAGCTGGACCTGCAGGAAGCCGCGCTGCAGCGCGACCCGGAAACCGCGCTGTACAACCTGCAGGCCTTGCAGCGCCTGGGTGTGCGCCTGGTGCTGGACGACTGGGGCACTGGCGACTGCTCGCTGGGCCTGTTGCGCCGCTACCCCTTCCACGCCGTCAAGCTGGACCGCAGCCTGATCCGCCAGGTGCCGCGCCAGGCCGCTGAAAACGCCATGGTGCAAGGCCTCGTCTCGCTGGCCCGCGCGCTGGGCCTGCAGGTGCTGGCCGAGGGCGTCGAACACGCCTCGCAACGCCAGTTCGTGACCCAGGCCGGCTGCGACGGCTGGCAAGGCCTGCTGGCGTCCGCTGCGCTCGACGCGCGGGCCTGTGAACGCGGGGTGTTGGCACGGGCAGCGGCCTTGGCTCAACGTGTTCAAGCGCCACCGCGCGCGGCCAACGAATAAGTAAAGCCCGGGCGGCACAATGCGGGCATCGCTTCCGAGCGCAACCCGTGGAGAGCCGCGATGTACAAGTTCAAGAGCAAGGCCACCGCCGACCTGATCATGCTGGCGCCCAATGGTGACCAGGTGCTGAGCCTGATCGGCAAGGCCCCTGCCGCCCAGGGCATCATCGACGTGGCCGACCTGCCGGCCGCCATCGACGCACTGACCCGCGCCGTCGAAGCCGAGGAAGCTGGCAGTGGCGGGAAAGACGAAGCCGAGACCGATGAGCCGGCCAAGGCCTCGACCGATTCGGTCTCGCTGCGCCGCCGCGCCTGGCCGATGATCGAGATGATGAAGCGCAGCCTGGCCGAAAAACAACCGGTGGTCTGGGGCGTTTGAGCATGCAGGATGTGACCCGCGTCATTGCCGTGCGCCATGGCGAAACCGCCTGGAACGTCGACACCCGTTTGCAGGGCCAGCTCGACGTGCCGCTGAACCCACGCGGCCGCGAGCAGGCTCGCCGTGCCGGCCTGGCGCTGGCGCACGACAAGCCCGATGTGATCTACGCCAGCGACCTGTCGCGTGCCTTCGACACCGCGCAGGCGATTGCCGACGCGGTCGACATGACGGTGCTGCCGGACCCCGGCCTGCGCGAGCGCCACTTCGGCATCTGGCAGGGCCACACCTATGCCGAGGTCGAACAGACCTGGCCGGACCTGAGCGCCAAATGGCGCGCCCGCCTGCCGGACTTCGGCCCCGAGGGCGGCGAAACCCTGCTGGGTTTCTACGAGCGCAGCGTGGCCACCGCCGCCCGCCTGGTCAGCGCGCATCCGGGCCAGACGGTGGTGCTGGTGGCCCATGGCGGCGTGCTGGACTGCCTTTACCGCGCCGCCTCGCGCATTGCGCTGAACGCGCCGCGCACCTGGGAGCTGCCCAACACCGGCATCAACCGCCTGCTGTGGACCGGCGACGGCTTCACGCTGATCGGCTGGGCCGA
>NZ_VIDT01001011.1 GCF_006519715.1 Ideonella azotifigens | reverse complement strand
ACGCTTGGCCAGCCAGGCGGCGGGCTGCGGTTGTGGCAGCGGCTTGCCCTGGGCCCGCGCCAGCTTGCGGGCCTGGTGTTCGCCGTCAAGCTGGGCGTACCAGTTTTCGAGTTCCAGGCAGGCGTCCACCTCGCCATTGGCTGCCCGGGCCTTGCAGCAGGCGGCCAGCAGCTGTTCCTCGGCGTCGGTGTGGCGGGCGAACAGGTCGGCCACCCAGTCGACGAAGACGCGCAGCTTGGTGCTCAGGTGCCGGTTGGGCGGGTAGACCACGTACAGCGGCAGCGGGTCGGACTCCCAGTCCGTCATCAGCGGCACCAGTTCGGCCGCGTCAATGTGCGGCTTGAGCATGAAAAATGGCGCCTGCACCACGCCCAGGCCGGCCAGGCCGGCGGTCATGTAGGCGGTGCCGTCGTTGACTGACAGCCGGTAGCGGCCCTGCACCTCCACGCGTTCGCCCTTGCGGTTGAAGTCGAACGAGAACTGCCGGCCAGTGCGCGACGAGAAGTAGCTGACGATCTTGTGGTCGCCGCTTTCCAGGTCGCGCGGATGCAGTGGCAGCCCGTGCTCGCGCACGTAGGAGGGTGCCGCGGCGCAGGCATAGCGCCAGGCACCCACGCGGCGCGCCACCAATGATTGGTCGGTGATCTCGCCACCGCGCACCACGCAATCCACGTTGTCGCCCACCAGGTCCACCGGCCGGTCGCTCACGCCCAGGTCGATCTGGATGTCCGGGTAGCGGGCGTGGAACTCCGGCAGCGCCGGGATCAGCAGCAGCCGCGCGACCGAAGACGCCACGTCGATGCGCAGCCGCCCGCGTGGCGTGGCGCGCGCATGCGAGATCGAACCTTCCAGCTCGTCGATCTCGCCCAGCAGCCGGCTCACCCGCTCGTAGTAGGCCGCGCCGTCTGGCGTGACCGTCACGCGGCGCGTGGTGCGGTTCAGCAGCTTGACCTCCAGGTGTTCCTCCAGCGACTGGATCAGCCGGGTCACCGCGGCCTTGGGCAGTTCCAGCGAATCTGCCGCCTTGGTGAAGGTGCCTGCCTCGACCACGCGCGCAAACGCCTGCATTGCACTGAGCTTGTCCATCCAGCATCCCTTCGTTGACCTGAGACGTCATTGTTTCACCAGCCACAAAACTGTGTCATGCCGCAGGGTGTTTATTCCTTCACTCGCAACGCCTATCCTTCGCTGCACTGCAACAAGATTGCCCCTCCTGCTTCCGGCCTTTCCTGTCTTCACCGCATTCCAGCCCCGCCACCATGCCTTCGCTCTCCCCGCTGATCACCGCCGCCTGGCGCGACACCCGCATTGATGCCGGTCTCGCCGAGCCCTTGTCGGTGCGCATCCACCGCGCGGCCGAGCCTGGTCTGACAGCGGGTGACGGCCGGGTGTTGGCGCGCCCGCTGGTGCTGCACCTGCCCGGCGGCGCTTTCATCGGCGGCGACCTGGACAGCGGCCTGGCGACCGCACGGCTGTTGGCGCAATCGGGC
>NZ_VIDT01001010.1 GCF_006519715.1 Ideonella azotifigens | reverse complement strand
CGGGCGCGATGGGCAGGCGCTGGCTCACCTTCAGCAGGCGGTGCGCAAGGTCGGTGGCGTCCACCTCCAGCGCGATGGTGCCGGGCCAGGTCTGGACGTCTGGCGCAGCTGGCGCAAGCACGGTGGCTGGAAGCGAGGGCGGTGGCGGTGGCGGTGGCGGGGCCCCCATGGCCGGCGAGGTCATCAAGGCACTGATGGCGCCCAGGCACAGGCCGGTCACGAGCCACCCGCGAATGGGTGCCCGCGCGGCCCGCATGTCTGCGGACAAGGTCTTCGGTAGCTGCATCGTCGAAGTATCCACGCTGCGGCGAAGCGATCCGTCAAGCCCTATGCCGCAGGGGCTGCCTACTGCGCGTTGCGCAGCACGGGAATACACAATCCGTTCACGTTTCGTTCGGGCCACGACAACGTCAACTCAATCACGGTATTGGGCATCGTGGTCGAACCACAGGCAGCGCCCAACGAAGGCCGCTGCCTATCATCCACCGCTCCACTTCGAGAAGACTGCCGCCGCCGGCTCCTGGGCAGCGCACGGACAGGAACCACCGGCAATGTCGCCCCCCCGTCGTACCAGGCACGTGGCCAGCCACGGGTTGAGAAGCATCGATGCTTCGACCATCCGCCTGTTCCTGAACTTCGCCAGCCAGCAGACCCGCGACAGCTGGCAGCTGGGCGAGTTGCCTGCGGCAGAGCTGGTGTTCGTGCCGGCGGGCGAGCCGGTGCCAACCGAGGCAGTTGCTGCCATTGGCGTGTGGGTCGGCCCCGTGCCCGAGCATGTGCGCACGATGCCGGCCGAGTTCGAGCCCGTGAAACGGCTGGCACAACCGCTGCAGCTGGAAGCCTTCATCGAGGTGCTGCGGCAGGTGGAACGTGCGGACCCACCCGCTGCACCTGTTGCCTGGGCCCAGTCCCTGCATGCCCAGCCCGAGCTGCAGAACGCCGACGCCACCGCGCTGGCCACCGCCGTGCTGCGCCACATCCGCTCGAGCCAGTACACCTACACGCTGGAGCCGGGCACCTACGACAAGGATCCGGTGGACGAGTTCTGGCTGGACCGCAAGCTGGGTTTTTGCGAGCACTACGCCAGCGCCTTCACGGTGATCATGCGGGCGATGGGCATCCCGGCCCGCATCGTCACCGGCTACCAGGGCACCGACGAAACCGAGGCGGACGGCTACTGGATCGTGCGCCAGAGCCATGCCCATGCCTGGGCCGAATACTGGCAGCAAGGCCGAGGCTGGCTGCGGGCCGACCCGACCTCCGCCGTCGCCCCCGACCGCATCCAGCGCAGCCGCGCGCTGGAAGTGCCGCAAGGCCTTGTCGCCGGCACGCTCGAAGCGGTCAGCCCCGACCTGCGACTGCAACTGCGCCAGTTCTTCGAGTCCATGGACAACCGCTGGAACCAGTGGGTGCTGGGCTACGGCAAGCAGCAGCAGTTCCAGCTGATGGACAAGCTGGGGCTGGACGCGCGCGACACCGGCCAGCTCGTCC
>NZ_VIDT01000101.1 GCF_006519715.1 Ideonella azotifigens | reverse complement strand
TTGGCGCTCTCGGGCGCCGGATCCAGCACGCAACATCCGCTGGCCTCGGGCGCCGTCTCGCGTGTCTACGGCCGGGAGGCACGTGGCCCCCTGGGCATCTACAACTTCTCGGGTGACCTGGGCAAGGCGGCACTGCCCGCTGCCGTCTCGTTGCTGATCACGCTGATGCCCTGGCGCCACGCGCTGTGGGTGATGGCAGCGTTGGGCTGCATCGCCGCCGCCGCGATTGCGCTGCTGCTGCCCGCCATCCCCCAAAAGCAGGCCGCTGCCGAGGCGCCCGCCAGCGAGGGTCACCGGGGTGCCGGCACAGGCTTCGCCCTGCTCTTCACCATCGGTGTGCTCGACACCGCGGTGCGCATGGGCCTGCTGACCTTCCTGCCCTTCCTGCTGCAGGCCAAGGGCGCATCGACACCGATGGTGGGCACGGCCCTGGCACTGGTCTTCGCAGGCGGTGCAGCAGGCAAATTCCTCTGTGGCTGGCTGGGCGCGCGCATGGGCGTGGTCGGCACCGTGCTGGCGACCGAAGGCGGCACGGCGGCCTTGACCGTGGCGGTGATGTTCACGCCGCTGGCGCCCACGCTGGTGCTGCTGCCGCTGCTGGGCCTGATGCTCAACGGCACCTCGTCCGTGCTGTACGGCACGGTGCCGGAACTCTCGCACCCGGACAAGACCGAGCGGGCTTTCGCGCTGTTCTACACCGGCACCATCGGCTCAGGCGCGGTCGCGCCGGTGCTCTACGGCTTTCTCGGCGACGGCATCGGCGTGCAGGGCGCCACCTTCGCGACCGCGCTGACCGCGCTGGCCATCTTTCCGCTGGCGATGGCGCTGCGGTCGCGCCTGCAGGCCGCTTGACTCGGCCCTGCCGGAACCCTCAACCCGCCCGCATGAACCGGCGGGCGAGGCAGGCGTCCAGCGACAACGCGCCCGGGCCGCGGCAGAGCAGCACCAGCAGCATGGCCACCCATTGCAGGTGCGTGGGCCAGGCCTGCGGGTAGACGAAGACTTCGATCACCGCCGTCATGCCCAGCAGCGCGGCTGCGGCGAAGCGGGTGCCCAGGCCCAGCAGCAGCGCGATGGGTGCGGCCACCTCCAGCGCCACGCCCAGCCAGGCTGCCACTTCCGGGGGCACGAGCGGCACGCGGTACTCGTCCGCGAACAGGAACAGCGTGGTCTCCCAATTGGCCAGGTGCGTGAGCGCGGAGCTCCAGAACACCCAGGCGACGGCCAAGCGCAGCGGGATGGCCAGCGCGGCGTATGGCACGGCGTCGAGCTGACGGACCAGCTGAATCAAGCGGTAGACAGGGCGCGAACGTGTCGCGGGCATGGGTGAGAAGAGGTTCTGAGTCATGTTTGGGAAGAGAGGAAGAAGGCTCGGAAATGCCGGCGCAGCAGATGCGCCTGCAGCAGCGCTGGTGCCGCATCGGCCACGCCGGCCGCAGCTGCGCCTACCGGTTCGCCTTGGCACAGGGCGTGGGCGAACTGCCACGCGTGCGCTGGCACACGCTGCACCACCAGGCCTTCCGCCTCGCGCGAGACGAAGAGCCAGGCCGGGCCGGCGTCCAGGTCCAGCGTGTGCAAGGCCTGCGAGTCGTCCGCCAGCACCGCGGCCCAGAGCTGGTCGATGGGCTGGCGCACCGCCAGCAGGCGGAACGCAGCGCGCGGTGCGAACCGCACCAGCATCGCGTCCGCCTCGTCCAGCAAGGCCAGCGCGGCCGCATCGCAATGGGGCTCGTCCGGCGCCCGCAGCACCTGGTTGACCAGGCGTTCCAGTTGCGCCAACTCGGCCAGGTAGGGCAGGCCAGCGGCGGGCTTGAACGCGGCGATGAAGGCCGGGAAGGCGTCGCCATAGTCGTCCAGCCAGCCATGCCGTGGCGGATGAGCGTGCGCGAACTCGGTGGCGGCAAACGCGAAGAAGTCCGCGCCCACCAGGGCTTGCACCGCGGGGAAGATCAGCTGCAGCGACGTGGTGAGGGCCTGCTGGATGGTGTGGCGGTGGACCTGCAGACGCTGCGCGGCGGGCAGGCCCTCGTTGCACAGGTGCCGGCTGAGTGAGGCCTGGGCTGCCGTGGTGGGCCGCAGCAAGCCGTCAGAGAACAGCTGCTGCAGTTCGCGCAGGCTGGGCGGCGATGAGGCTTGCATGGTGGTCCAGGAGGTGTTGGGCCTTGTCGGCCTCGGCCAGCAGCGTGGCCAGTGGCGGCAAGTCGGTGTCCCACTCGATCAGCGTGGGCACGCGGCCGAAGCGCTGCAGCGCCTGCCGGTAAAGCGCCCAGACCTCGGGCGGCACCGGCGAGCCGTGGTCGTCGATGCGCAGCGTGTGGCCGTCGATCTCCACCACGCTGTGGCCAGCCAGGTGCATCTCGCCTACCGCCTCGGTGGGCAGCGCCTGCAGGTAGGCGGCGGTGTCCCAGCCGTGGTTCATCGCGCTGACCTGCAGGTTGTTCAGGTCCAGCAGCAGCCCGCAACCGGTACGCCGGCAGACCTCGGCCAGGAATTCGGCTTCCGGGATCGGCGAGTGCGCAAAGCGCAGGTAAGAGGACGGGTTCTCCAGCAGGATGGCACGGCGCAGCAGCGCCTGCGTGCAGTCCACGTTGCGGCAGACCACGGCCAGCGACTCCTCCGTCATCGGCAGCGGCAGCAGGTCGGGCAGCCAGGTGGTGCCGGCCTGGCTCCAGCTCAGGTGCTCCGAGATCAGCCCGGGCGCCACCCGCTCCGCCACTTCGGCGACCTGCCGCAGGTGCACCAGGTCGATGCCCTCGGCGCTGCCCAGCGACAGGCCCACGCCGTGCAGCGACAGCGGGTAGTGCTGTCGGATGCCGGCCAGCGCGGCGATGGCGGCACCGCCGCCCATGTAGTTCTCGGTGTGCACTTCCAGCCAGGCCACGGCAGGCAGTTGCTGCAGCAGTTGCGACTGATGCGGGAAGCGCAGCCCGATGCCGGCGGCAGCCGGCACGCGACCACGCCTCGCGCTGGACTGGGCAAGCGCGGCCGCCATCGCGTCAGTTCGCCTGCGTGTTGCCGCCGGCCAGCTTGGCGCACACACCGGCCGGCACCAGCACGATGGACTGCGGGTCCCGCGCCTGCGTGGCCTGGCCGGCGCAGGAGTGCTTGCCCACCGCACAGTCGTTCTTGCCCACGGCATTGACGCCATAGCACTTCTCCAGGTGCTGCGCGGTGGCGCGGGCGATGTTGTCCTTCACGACCTGCGGGTACTCCTTGTCCTGCGCGTGCGCGGTCGACAGCAGCAAGGCCGGAGCGGCAATGCCGGCCGCGGCAGCCAGCAGGGAGACGGAGAAAAATCGGTTCTTCATGAGGGTTCCAGAAATGGAGTTGGTGAGAGAGGAATCCGGTGTGGGTGTCAGGTCCCACACCGCAAGCGAATCTTCTGATCCGGCGCCCGATCTCGTAAGACGGCAAAGCTGCCGACTTGGCGAGGCGATCCTGCCAAGCGGCCTGGCGAGGTTCGCTGCACCAACAAAAGCGGCCGCTGAAAAGCGGCCGTGTGGGGGCGGGGAAGCGGCGTCAGCTCGCCTGCCGTCCTGGCATCAGAGCCCCGCGCTCGAAGGTCATGCGGCCGAAGCGCTCGCGGTAGTCCGAAGGCGTGAGGCCGGTGTGGCGCTTGAACAGGCGGCGGAAGAAGGCGAGGTCGGCATAGCCCACCTTCTCGGCGATCAAGGCCACCGGCACCTTGCCGCTTTCCAGCATCTCCTTGGCCGAGGCGATGCGCAGCGCCTGCGTGTACGCGCCCGGCGCCTGGCCGGTGGCCGCCTTGAAGCGGCGGATGAAGCTGCGCGCGCCCATGCCGATGCGCTCGGCCAGCGTCTCGGTGGCCATGTCTTCCGCCAGATGGGCCAGCAGAAATTCCTCGGTCTCGCGGATCTTGCTGTCCGCATGCGGCAGCGAGAGCGGCAGCACCGCGTAGCCGGCCTGGCTGCTGCGCGGCATGCTCAGCAGCAGCGACTTGGCACACTTCAGCGCAATCTCGTGGCCGCAGAACTTGTCCACCAGGAACAGGCTGAGGTCGATGGACGCATACACGCCGCCGCTGCAGAACACGTGGCCGTCTTCGGTGACGAACTGGTCCGGCCGCCACAGCACCTGCGGATAGCGCGCCTTCAGCGTGTCGGCGACGGCCCAGTGCGTGGTGGCCTGCCGCCCGTCCAGCAGGCCGCATTCGGCCAGGAAGGCCACACCGGTGCAGATGCCGGCGATGTAGGTGCCGCGGTCGTGCCATTTGCGCAGCCAGGGCAGCAGCGAGGTGGTGCGGGCGATGCGGTCCTGCACGTCCAGCCCGGAGGCCGGCAGGATGATGAGGTCGGTCTCCTCGATGTCCTCGATGCCGCATTCGGGTGTCAGCCCCAGTGCGCACAGCGTGGTGACACGCGCGCCGTCCACCGACGCCACCTTCACGCGAAAGCGCGGCTCGGAGCTGAGGCCGTGGAAGAGGTTCCACAGCGTGCCGGCGGAATGGAAGATCTCGATCGGCGCGACGGAAGTGGAGGCGAAGCTGGCTTCGGTCAGCACCACTGTCACGTCGATCACCGGCTTGGCACGGCGGGCGATGGAAAGCGCGGCGGCATCGTTCATGCGGCCCTCCGTTTGGGTCTTGGCGCGGGATGTGTCATGGGTGCCCATGATGCAGGCTGAATGCGCCAGGCTGAAGAGGCGATCCGGACAAGCATCGGGGGTGAACCCGACATGCGCGCTGCGCAGCCCGAATGCCCCCGGCATTTGTCCCGAATGCCGTCTACCCAGGCCGCGCGGCGTTGCCCATCATCGGCACCTCATTCACTTCCCTCGAAAGCTTCCATGAAGCGCTACCTGATCGAACGCGACCTGCCCGGTGTGGGCACCCTGAACAGCGAGCAACTCAAAGGCACGGCCCGGGCCGGCAACGCTGCCACCGAAGCCCTGGCCGGCAAGGCCCAGTGGGAGCAGTCGTTTGTCGTCGCCGACAAGACCTTCTGCGTGTTCAAGGCCGATTGCGAGGCCACGCTGCACGAGCACGCCCGCCTGGCCGGTTTCCCGATCACGCGCATCACCGAAGTGGCGAGCGTGATCGAACCCGGCACGGGCATCGGCTGATGGTCGGCTCAATCAACGAAAGAGATTTACCAATGACATTGCGCATTCGAGCCCTCGTGGCATCCGTGCTGGCGACAGGCATCCTGGCCGGGGCTGGCGCACCTGCCGCGCAGGCCGCCCCCACGGTGATCCAGTCATCGGCGCCCAAGCCGACCATCGTGCTGGTACATGGCGCCTTCGCCGACTCATCGAGCTGGCGCCACGAGATTGCTGCCCTGCAGAAGGAGGGCTATCCGGTCATCGCGGTGGCCAATCCGTTGCGGGACGTTGGATCGGACGCCGCCTACCTGGCCAGCGTTCTCCAGACCATCCAGGGCTCCATCGTCCTGGTCGGGCACTCCTACGCGGGCTTCCTCATCAGCCAGGCGGCCGCAGAAGTGCCTGCCGTCAGTGCGCTGGTCTACGTGGCCGCCTACATCCCGATGCAGGGCGAAACGCCTGCGACGCTGACCTACATGTACCCCGGCTCGCTGCTGGCCGACAGCAACCTCGTCACCCGCACCGAGCCGACCGGGACCGACATCTACGTCAATCCCGCCACCTTCGGCCAGGTCTACGCAGGCGGTCTGTCCCCGCGCGCCATCGGCATCGCTGCCGCCGTGCAGCGCCCCATCCAGGCGTCGGCCTTGTCGGATGCGGCCACCGTCAACCCGCCAGCTTCGATCCCGAAGTGGGAGATCGTGGCCCTGGAGGACAACGCCATCCCGACCAAGGCGCAGATCTTCATGGCACAGCGGGCCCAGGCCACCATCGTGAAGACCCATTCGGGGCACGACGTGCCGCAAGCCAAGCCAGAGGTGGTCGTCAACACGATCCTGACAGCAGCCAGATCGATCTCTCAGGCAAATTAGCGTTCAAGACAGGCTGCGCGAACATGCACACCGCGAAAAAGCTTCAACGAGGTCGTGCGGTGGGATGGGGCGCTGCATCCATCGCAGTTTCAGAAGTTGGGGATCAAGGCGGAGTGATGCGATGGGCCGGTGCCATGCCCTGGCGCTGCTTGGCCTCGGCTGTGGCATCGCTGCCCATGAAGCGCAGCGCCTCGCGGGCTGCGGCGGGATCGGCGGCCTTGGCGCCCACGCCACCGGAGAACACGGTGACGACCTGCACCGGGGCCGGCATCAGGCCGAGGATCTCGATGCCGGACAGGTGGATCAGCTCGCTCAGCTGCTGGAAACCCAGCGCCACTTCGCCGCGCGCCACCAGCGAGCCCACCGGCACGCCGGCAGGCGCCTGCACCAGCCGGCCCTGCAGCTGCTCGGTGATGCCCCAGCGCTCGAACAACTGCAGCAGCGCGGTGCCGCTGGGGCCGGTCGAATAGCTGATGCTGGGCGCCGCCAGCACCGCGGCCTTCAACGCAGCTTCGCTGTCCACGGCCGGCTTGCTCGCGCCCGCCTGCACGGCGATGGCCACTTCCGAGCGCACCAGGTCGACCCGGCTGCCGGCCAGCAGGTGGCCCTCGGCGACCAGCTTGTCGATCACGTCCGAGGCCAGCACGACCAGGTCAAACGCCTCGCCGGCGCGCACGCGCTTGGCAGCGTCCACGCCACCCACCGATTCGACCTGGACGGCGGCACCGCCCTGCCTGGCAAAGTCGGCCACCAGTTCGGCCAGCAGTTGCCGCGTGGCCATCGAGGAAATGCAGTTCATTCGGGCTCCAGTGCCCCGCTTGCCGGGGCTCGGCGCGCCGTCGGGCGGGTTTCGTTTGCAGCCCGACAGGCTACACCAGCCCGCGCTGCCGGCTGCCCAGCACCGCCACGGCGGCCAGCGCCGCGGGAATGGCCAGCAGCATCACGATGGCGCCGAACTGCCAGTTCAGCCCCAGCAGCACGCCGCCCACCAGCGAGCCCAGGATGCTGCCGAAACGGCCCATGCCCAGCATCCAGCTCACCCCCGTGGCGCGCGCCGCCGTCGGGTAGCAGGACGGGGCGTAGGCGTTCAGTCCGGTCTGTGCGCCGCTCATGCAGAAGCCGACGAGGGTGACGATCAGCGCCAGGCTGCCGCCCACGCCGCCGGTCAGCCCCAGCGCCACGATGCTGATCGCACCGGCCAGGTAGGCCAGGCTGATCACCGCGGTGGGTTTGCGGCGGTCCATGAACCAGCCGACGACGATGGCGCCCACCGTGCCGCCGATCTGGAACATCGCGGTGATGCGCGCGGCGTCGGCCATGTCCAGGCCGGACTCCTTGAACAGCGTGGGCAGCCAGCCGGTCAGCAGGTAGATGACCATCAGGCCCATGAAATAGGTCACCCACAGGCCCGGCGTCATCAGCCGGTAGCCCTTGGCAAACAGCTGCGAGACGGGGGCCTTGATGGCGCTGACGGACTCGGTCGAGACAAAACTCACGTCCTCACCGAAACGCTGGCCGCTGACCTTGCCCAGCACCTTGGCGATCCTGTCGCGGCGAATGCCTCGCACGGCCATGAAGCGGCACGATTCGGGCAGGAACAGCAGCAGCAAGGGCAGCAGTACCAGCGGCATCACGCCGCCCAGTTGCAGCACCGCGCGCCAGCCGTGCGAAGGCAGCACCGCAGCGGCCATGAAGCCCACCACGGCAGAGCCGAGGTTGAAGCCGGTGAACATCAGCGTGACCAGCAGCGAGCGCGAACGCTCTGGCACGTATTCGCTGAGCAGCGTGGAGGCATTGGGCATGGCCGCGCCCAGTCCCACGCCGGTCAACAGCCGCAGCACCGCCATCTCGGTCACGCTGCTGGCCGCGGCCGTCCACAGCGTGAACAGGCCGAAGACCGCGACCGAGGCGGCGAGCACCGTCTTGCGGCCCAGCTTGTCGGACGTGGGCCCCGCGACCAGCGCGCCCAGCACCAGGCCAAACGGCGCTGCACTCATGACCACACCAAACGCAGCCTTCGAGAGGCTCCATTCCTTCAGCACCGCCGGGGCGATGAAGCCCATGATGGCAACGTCCACCCCGTCCACCGCCACGACCAGGAAACACAAGGCCAGGATCAGCCATTGGTACCTGGACATCGGCCGTTCGTTGATGAACTGCCTGACATCCACACTGCGCAAAGTCGCCACACCCGTCTCCATCAATGGGCGGCCCGAAACTGCTGGACGGGCCACCTTGTTGTCCGCGCTGCCGACCTTCGGCAAGCCGGCGCGGAGTCTAGGCAACGGGGTGTGGCGACAGAAGATGCCTGGGAGGAGACCGCAATAACGGCGCGTTATCGCAGCGGCTACAGCAGCTCGCGGGGTGTATCGAAAGACTGCACGCCGACGGCCAGCAGAACGCAACGCAGTTCCGCGGTCTGCTGATCGCGGGCGCCTTCGACCTTCAGGTCGCTGTGTGCGTGCTTGGCGTTCCACTCTCCGGCGAGGTGGTAGGCGGTGACTTCCTTGCAGAGCGCCCGGATCTGCCTGTCCTTGCTGGCAGCCCAGGGCTGGCGCTGGCCGCGTTCATCTTCGATGTAGAGGCTGAAGCCTTTTGTGTCGAACTGGTAGCCAACCGGGTACGAGAGGTGAACACCAAGGGCGTACTCAAGGGCCAGGCCGGTGAGGTTTCTTGTTTGAACCAAAGCCATCTTGTGCGGGGTCTTTCGTTGGGAAGGAATCCGCGATTTTCCCAGACCTTGAGAAAGTGCCGCGACAGGCCTGCCAAGCCGCCTGAATCGGTGGCCACGCGCAGGCTGTCAGGCCTTTCACGACAGTTCGGCGATCCGGCGCTGCTGGCTGGCTTCGAAATACAGCCGGCTGGCGGCGCTGTCCGGCGAGGACGCACCAAAGCGCAGGTGCAGCGAGTCGATCTGGTGGTCTGCCAACGGGTCGTGGGCGATGCCATCGGCCAGCTCGCGCCAGCTCGCCAGGAAGCGCAGCTTCCACATTTCCGAAGGCATAGAGGCTTGCAAAGCAATCATGAGGAACCAAACAGTGAGGGAGATGAAAGACGCCGAGGAACTCGGCGATGCGGCTGGAGCCAGCATCTGATCTCGGAGATTGCAGCAGCGTCAGTCGATGCGCGGCGACCTTGTAGGTGCGCGCTGATTGCGAGGGCCACAGCTCGAAGCAGACAGCCCGAAGCATGCCCGGGCCCAGCCCCATTCGGTCCAATGAAGAACGCCGTGCCAGCCCGATTGATTTGAGGCTGGCACGGCGCTGCGGCCGTCATGAAACGGCACGTGCGCTGTTTGGATTCAGCGCAGGTGGTGCACCCGCGCCAGCCCGTGGACGGGGGTGTCCAGTCTCTCGTAACGGGCCTTCAGCTGCAGCGACAGGAACTGCGAATAGTGCCGGCTCTGGTGCAGGTTGCCGCCGTGGATCCACAGGTTGGGCTGCTGCGTGGGTTTCCACATGTTGCGCAGCTCGCCTTCCCAGGGGCCCGGGTCCTTGGTGGTGCCGCTGCCCAGGCCCCAGACCTTGCCCACCTTGTTGGCCACCTCGGGCGACACCAGGTCGGCCAGGAACTGGTTCATCGAACCGTAGCCGGTGGCGTAGACGATCAGGTCGGCCGGCAGCTCGGTGCCGTCGGTCAATGTGACGCTCCTGGCGTTGATGTGCTCGATGGTCGTGCGGCTCTTCAGCTTCACGCTGCCGTTGGCCACCAGCTCGCTGGCGCCCACGTCGATGTAGTAGCCCGAGCCACGACGCAGGTACTTCATGAACAGGCCCGAGCCGTCGTCGCCGAAGTCCAGCATGAAGCCGGCCTGTTCCAGCCGCCCGTAGAGATCGGCATTGCGCCGCTTCATCTCCTCGTACACGGGGATGTGGAAGGTGTGCATGATCTGGTAGGGCACGCTGGCGAAGATCAGGTCACCGGTGTGGTGGTCAATGCCATTCTTCACCGCCTGCTCGCTGTACAGCCCGCCCAGCGCCAGCTCCATCAGCGAGTCCGACGGGGCGATGTGCGTGCTGCTGCGCTGGACCATGGTCACGTCCACGCCCTGCTCCACCATCGCGGCGCAGATGTCGTGCGCGCTGTTGTTGCTGCCCAGCACCACCACCTTCTTGCCCCGGTAGGCCTCGGGGCCGGGGTGCCGGCTGCTGTGGTGCTGCTCACCCTGGAAGCCATCGGCGCCAGGCAACTTGGGCACGTTGGCATAGCCCGAGACGCCCAGCGCGAAGACGAGCTGCTTGGGCCGCAGCGTCACGTCCTGCCCCGCGCGGTTGACCAGCACGGTCCACTCGCCCGTGGCCTCGTCGAAGCTGGCCTTTTTCGCCTCGGTGCTGCCCCAGTAGTTCAGCTCCATCACCTTGGCGTACATCTCCAGCCAGTCGCCCACCTTGTCCTTGGGCGCGAACACTGGCCAGTCGTCCGGGAAGGGCAGGTAAGGCAGGTGGTCGTACCAGACCGGGTCGTGCAGGCACAGGCTCTTGTAGCGCTTGCGCCAGCTGTCGCCCGGCTTCTCGTTTTTCTCGACCACGATGGTTGGCACGCCCAGGCGCCGCAGCCGCGCGGCCAGGATGATGCCGCCCTGCCCGCCGCCAATGATCACCACATACGGCTGATCCTCGTAGCCCAGCCGCGCCTGTTCCTCCTGGCGCCGCTCCAGCCAGCTCTTGCGGCCCGGGTGCACGCCGTGCTCGGCGCCCTTGATGCGGCGCGTGCCCTTCTTCTCCTCGAAGCCCTTCAGCTCGACCATGGTGGTCAGCAGCGTCCAGGCCTTGCCCTCCTTCAACCGCAGGTGGCCGCGGCCGCGCGCCACCTTCGTCTCGAAGCTGAACCAGGCTTCGGTCACGCCGTCGGCCTCGGTGGCTTCGCCGTCGATGGCGAAGTTCGACGGCGCCGTGTCGGCCAGCCGGGCCTGCAGCATCTCGCGGATCGCGCCCGCGCCTTCCTGGGTTCGGATGTTCCAGGTGAAGGCCACCAGGTCGCGCCAGTAGCCCTCGGGCTGGAACAGCGCCACGGCGGCGTCGATGTGGCCTGCCCCCAGCGCTGTGCCGAAGTCGGCAAGCCAGCGCTGCGCGGTGGCGGTCGGTTGGGTGTCTGTCGTCAAAGTTGTCTCCTGTGTCATCGGCCTCGGGATGGGCCGATCGGACAGGAGTTACTCAAGAGCCGTGCCGGCGCGGGGGCGCGCGCAAGTCCTTGTCAAGCAAGGAAATGGGCGTGCGACTGGGGTGTCACAGCGGGGCAGCTGTCACACTCGGGTGATGTGACACCTGTCACTCTGAGCCTTGGTGATTCGGCGCGACGATGCCCGCGCGTTTCATGCGGCGGTACAGCGTCATGCGGGCGACACCCAGGCGCCGCGCGGCCAGGCTGACGTTCCACTGCGCGGCGCGCAATTCCTGCAGCAGCGCGTCGTCGCCTTGGTTTGGCAAATGCGCTTCGACGGGGCGCAGCGGCACGTGCGCCACGCTCGCCAGCTCCGGCAGGTCCTGCAGCGAAATCGGCCCATCACCGGCCACGCTGGCGGCGCAGTCCAGCACGTTCTTCAGCTCTCGCAGGTTGCCCGGCCAGGCGTAGGCCAGCAGGCGCGCGCGCACCTCGGGCAGCAGCGTGCGGCCGTGCAGGAAGCGCGTCAGCAGCGCCGGCAAATCGCTGCGTTCGCGCAGTGGCGGCAAGGCGATGTGGGCACCGTTGAGGCGGTAGTAGAGGTCGTCGCGGAAGCGGCCAGCGCGCACCAGCGTTTCCAGCGGTGCATGCGTGGCGGCAATCACGCGGATGTTCACAGGCACTGGCCGCGTGGCGCCCACCGGCAGCACCTCGCGCTCGGACAGCACGCGCAGCAGCCGTGCCTGCAAGGGCAGCGGCATGTCGCCAATCTCATCGAGGAACAGCGTGCCGCCATCGGCCTCGGGGATCAGCCCGCGCTTGCCCCTGGGCGCCGCGCCGCTGAAGCTGCCCGGCAGGTGGCCGAACAACTCGCTCTCGATCAGGCTCTCCGGGATGGCCGCGCAGTTCACCGCCACGAAGGGTCGCGTGCGGCGCTCGCCACTGGCATGCACAGCCTTGGCGAAATACTCCTTGCCCGAGCCGGTCTCGCCAGTGATCAGCAGGTTCACCGGCGAGTTCACCAGCTTCGCGGCGCGCTCGATC
>NZ_VIDT01001009.1 GCF_006519715.1 Ideonella azotifigens | reverse complement strand
CAGCCCGCCCGTCTTGAGCAAGGGAAAAATTTCAGCGCAGACCTGCAGCACCCGCATCGATTGGCTTCCTTAGAGTTTTCTGAGCATGTCGCGGGTGACCAGCACCACGCCGTTGGGGCTGCGGTAGAAGCGCTTGGCGTCCAGCTCGGCGTCTTCGCCGACCACCAGGCCCTCGGGCAGCTTGCAGCGCCGGTCGATCACCGCATTGCGCACTCGGCAGTGGCGGTTGATCTGCACGTCCGGCAGCACCACGCTGCGCGTGACCTGGCTGTAGGAGCGCAGCAGCACGTTGGAGAACAGCACCGAGTCGACCACCGTGGCGCCGGAGACGATGCAACCGCCCGAGACCAGGCTGTCCACCGCCTGGCCGCGCCGGCCGTCTTCCTGGTTGTGCACGAACTTGGCCGGCGGCAGCTGCTCCTGGTAGGTCCAGATCGGCCAGTCACGGTCGTACATGTTCAGCTCGGGCGTGGTCGAAGCCAGGTCCAGGTTGGCGGCCCAGTAGGCGTCCACGGTGCCCACATCGCGCCAGTACGGGCGCGAATACGGCGGGTTGGCAATGGCCGACATCGAGAATGGATGCGCCAGCGCCTGGCCCTCCGCGACCGCGCGCGGAATGAGCTCCTTGCCGAAGTCATGGCTGGAGTTCGGGTCCAGCGCGTCTTCCTCCAGCAGGCGGAACAGGTAGTCGGCGCTGAAGATGTAGATGCCCATGCTGGCAAGCGATCGGCCGGGCTGGCCGGGCAGCGTGGGTGGCACGGCCGGCTTCTCGACAAAGGCGGTGACGTGGCGCTGCTCGTTGACCGCCATCACGCCAAAGCCGGTGGCCTCTTCGCAGGAGACCTCGATGCAGCCCACGGTCACACCGCGGCCGTTGGCCACGTGGTCGGCCAGCATGATGGAGTAGTCCATCTTGTAGACATGGTCCCCGGCCAGCACCACCACGTACTCGGGCGGCGTGGAGTTGCGGATGATGTCCAGGTTCTGCCAGATCGCATCGGCCGTGCCGCGGTACCAGTGCTCTTCGTTGGTCCGCTGCTGTGCCGGCAGCAGGTCGATGAACTCGCCCATCTCGTTGCGCATGAAGCTCCAGCCGCGCTGCAGGTGGCGCAGCAGCGAGTGGGACTTGTACTGCGTGATCACGCCGATGCGGCGCAGCCCGGAGTTCAGGCAGTTCGACAGTGCGAAGTCGATGATGCGGAACTTGCCGCCGAAGTGAACTGCCGGCTTGGCGCGGTTGTCGGTCAGGTTCATCAGGCGCGAGCCACGCCCGCCGGCCAGCACCAGCGCGAGCGTGCGCCGGGCCAGCCAACGGCTGTTCGCACTGCGGTTCAAGTCCATCACATCAGTCTCCGTTCGTTCCATCGAAGGCCACCTGCGCGGCCGGGTTCACGAGCGGCGTCAGCGCCAACGCGGCGCTGCACCAGACCTGCACGCTTCGAGGCGGCAGCTCGCATGCTGAAAGCCCATCGGGCGCACCGGCAGCCGCTTC
>NZ_VIDT01001008.1 GCF_006519715.1 Ideonella azotifigens | reverse complement strand
GGGCCGGCACCTCGGCCTCGAAGCGGCGCTGTTCCTGCCACAGGTCGGCAATCACTGTGTCGCGGCCAATCAGCTCGGCGCGGGTCTGCATCAAATGCGCCTGCAGTTCGTCGAGCTTGCGGGCATGTTGCTCGGCCTGGCGGGTGCAGCGCTGCTGGGCTTGGTCCAGCTCGCGCGACAGCACCTGGTTTTCGTCCAGCAGGGCCTGCAGCCGCGCGAGGTCGGCCCGGTCGGCGGCGCCGTTCTGGTGCTGCAGCATGTGGATGTCCTGCAGCACCTGCTCTTCCAGCATCGCATCGCAGCGCGGGTGCGTGAGCGTGGCCCACAGCGCGCCAGCCACGCTGTCGCCAGCGGCCGAGCGCCGGGCCCAGAACTCGGCCAGCGCCTCGGTGGTCTTCAGCGGCTGGCTGTGGCGCAGTGAGATCGCGTAGCGCCGGTCCAGCTCCTTCTGCACCGCTTCGGACATCGCATTGCGCAGCTTGCATTCGGCATTCACGCCGCAGTGCAGCTCGTAGTCGCTGGCCACGGTCTTGCCGCCCAGCTGCTTGTCCACCAGCTTGCGCACCATCGCAATCGGCAGGCACACGCCGATGACCGGGCACTGCGCATGGCCGGACAGTTCCCAGATGCGGCGGCGGCGCGAGCCGCTGGGTGGCATCGCCTGGGCCGGGTGGGGGTTGGTGCCGGTCAGGGTGGCGGCAGCTTGGAAGGGTGGCATCGCGGCTCCCGGGTCAGCAGGGCGAGTCTTCGAGGGCAACGCTGGCCAGCAACTCGCGCCACTCGCAGCGCTCGGCCTGGCCCGGCGCCCGCTGGCCGCCGATGATGGCCAGCGTGCGGCCATCGGCATCGAACAGTTCCAGTGAACTCACCAGCCCTTCACTGGCCGGCAGCCGCACCCGCCAGGCGCTGGCAATGCAGTCCTCGCGCAGCTGCAACTGCAGGCCTGCGTCGTTCACCTGCAGCCACGGGCCTTGCACTTCCACGTGGTGCAGCGGGCCGCTGCAGGTCTGCACCGCACCCGGGTTGCCGCAGCACAGGCTCAGCGGCAGGCCGGTCTGTGCGGCGCGGGCCAGCACTTCATGTGCGGCACCACCGTCGACCGGCTGGGCAAATTCGGGTGATGCGAGCTGCAGCGCTGCCAGCCGGGTCAGGCCATGGCGGCGCAGCAGCGCGTAGAAGTCCTGCGGCACGCGCATCGAGGCCCAGCCGGCGCGAAAAGCGCGTGGGTCAACACGAGTGGCGGGGCACGCAGCCGGTGCATGGCTGTTCGCTGCGTGCTGCGGAAACTGGGCAGCGGCTGGCGCGGCAAAACGCGCCACCAGCGCGTCGAATGCGGGCACCCGGCTGCGCGGGCCCAGCGTCACCTCGTGCAGCGGCAGGCCTTGGGCGTCGAAAAACTGCAGGCTGCGCTGCAAGCCATTGGCCGTGTGCTCCTGCACCGCGAAGCCGCGCGCCCATGCCGCGTAGAACAGCCGCAGCTCCAGTCGTCCAC
>NZ_VIDT01001007.1 GCF_006519715.1 Ideonella azotifigens | reverse complement strand
GCCCTGCAGTCCAGCACGGCCACGCGCAGGCCTTCGGAGGCGGCGTACACCGCCGTCGACAGGCCCGCCGGGCCAGCGCCGACCACGGCCACGTCGAACACCTCGTCGAATTCTTCCGTGCTGACCATACCGGCGCAGCGCGCCAGCGCGCCTTCGCTGGGGTTCACCAGCACCGCGCCGCTGGGGCAGACGGCCACCACGTCGCTGGCCTTGGCGTCGTACTGCACGGCCAGCGCCTTGGCGGTTTCGTCCTGCTCGGGGTCGACCACATGGTGCGGCTGGCCGTTGCGGCTCAGGAAGCTTTGCAGGCGCAGCACATCGGGCGAATTCGGCGCGCCGATCAGCACCGGGCCGCTGCCACCGGATTCGATCAGCGAGACGCGGCGCAGGATCAGCGCGCGCACCATGCGCTCGCCCAGGTCGGCCTCGGCAATGATGAGGGCACGCAGTTGGTCCGGCGGAATCAGCAGCACCTCGACCGGCGTCTCGGCGTGGCCGTCCACCAGCGAAGGCCGGCCCGACAACTGGCCCACTTCGGCCAGGAATTGCCCGCGGTCCTGCGACAGGATGGGCGTGACGCGGCCCAGGCCGTCGCGCTGGGTGATGGCCACGGTGCCGGCCAGCACCACGAACATGCCGGGGCCTGGCTGGCCCGCGGTGAACAGGCAGCTGCCGGGCGCATAGTGCTGCACCGTGCCGAAGCGGCCGATGCGCTCGATCTCGGCATCGGTCAGCGCCGGGAACATCTGCGCGCGGCGGCTGTTGAAGGTGTTGTAGGGCGTGTACGGCGCAGCTTCGTCAGGCATGCGGGTCTCCGATGCAACAAGGGGTGGTTGGCCATAGCTTAAAGCGTGTCGCGGACGGCGGCATCCGCACAAGGGCATAGCGCTTTCGCCCAGCACGAAGTGAGCCCTCGTCTTTGCGGATGCCAGCCCGGGCTTGCGCTTCGCACAATGGCGGCCATGCCTGAACCCACCACCTCGTCTCCCGCCCCCGCCACTTCCAACCCTGCCGGCCCGCTGCACGGCCTGCGCGCGGTCGAAATGGGCCAGTTGATCGCCGGGCCGTTTGCCGCCAAGACGCTGGGCGATTTCGGTGCCGAGGTCATCAAGATCGAACCGCCGGGCAGCGGCGACCCGCTGCGCAACTGGCGGCTGCTGCAGGACGGCACCTCCGTCTGGTGGCAGGTGCAGTCGCGCAACAAGCGCTCGATTGCGCTGGACCTGCGCCAGGCCGAGGGCCAGGCGATTGCCCGGCAGCTGATCGCCGAGGCCGACGTGCTGGTCGAGAACTTCCGGCCAGGCACGCTGGAAGCCTGGGGGCTGGACTACGAAAGCCTCTCGGCGCAGAACCCGGGCCTGGTGATGCTGCGCATTTCGGGCTACGGCCAGACCGGGCCTTACCGCGACCTGCCGGGCTTTGGCGCCATTGGCGAAGCCATGGGCGGGCTGCGCCACCTGACCGGCGAGCCGGGCCGCGTGCCGGTGCGCTGCG
>NZ_VIDT01001006.1 GCF_006519715.1 Ideonella azotifigens | reverse complement strand
AGCGCGTCGAAGGCCACCAGCAGGTTCAGGTCCACCGCATGAAGATCCATGCCGTGGATTTTGCTGCATACCATTATTCGATTGGACGCGGGTGGGCGCTGTTTCTACAGTGGCGCCATGCCTTCCGACATCCCCCTTTCTCCCGCCGCCGCAGTGCAGCCCAACGGCCTCAGTGCCGCCGAGCAGCGCGCCATCGAAACCCTTTACCGCGCCTTCAACGAGCAGGACCCGGCGCTGGTCCATGAGGCCACCACGCCCGACTGGCAGGACATCCCGCTGGGCCCCGGCCAGGCGCCAGGCCCGGCCGGGCTGGGCCCTGTCATCGCGATGTTCGCCCAGGCCTTCCCGGACGTGCGCATCACGGTGCAGGAGATGTTCGGCCACCAGGGCCGTGCGGCGGTGCGCGCCCGCATCACCGGCACCCACCGCGGCGAGTTCTTCGGCATTGCGCCGACCGGCAAGCCCATCGACGTGGTGATGCACGAGGTGCACCACCTGCGAGACGGCCGGATCTCGCACACCTGGCACCTCGAAGACTGGTTCGGCATGCTGGGCCAGCTGAGTGCCTGGCCGCCCCAAGCCTGAAACCCCCGTTCCTTTCCAACGAGCAACCCCATGCCCACCATCGCACTCGTCTACTTCTCCCAAGGCGGCAGCACCCACCTGCTGGCCGAGCAGATCGCCGCCGGCGCGCGCCAGTCCGGCCAGGCCGAGCTGCGGCTGATCCGCCTGCACGGCCATCAGGTCCACGAAGGCCGCTGGCAGGACGACACCGTGCTGGCCAGGCTGAGCGAAGCCGATCTGATCGTCTTCGGCGTGCCCACCTTCATGGGCGGTCCGGCCGCCCAGTTCAAGGCCTTTGCAGACGCTACCGCCGGCCTGTGGTTCGCCCGCGCCTGGACCGGCAAGCTCGCGGCCGGCTTTACCACCAGCGGCAGCCCCAGCGGCGACAAGCTGGCCACATTGAGCTACCTGTCGGTGCTGGCCGCGCAGCACGGCATGCACTGGCTGAGCTGGGACGCACTGCCGTACCAACCCGACGGCACCAACCACCTCGGCAGCTTCCTCGGGCTGATGGGCCACAACCTGGCCAACCCCGGCGAGGCGCCGGTGCTCAGCGAGGCGGATGCGCGCTCTGCCCAGCGCTTCGGTGAGCACCTGGCGCGCACGGCACAGCGCCTGTCGCCTCAGCCGGCCGCCTTGCCCGCCTGAGCCTTCGCAATCCGTCCCAGCCGCTTCACCATCGGTCCCATCTGCTCCGCCGAGGTGTTGCCGTAGCCGATCACCAAGCCGTTGTCCTCGGGCCGCGGCTGCATTGCATAGCTGGACAGCGCAGCCACGCCCAGGCCCTGGCGGCGAGCTTCATCGACGATGGCCTGGTCGCGCAAGGCCGCAGCCAGGCGCACCGTGAGGTGCAGCCCACCCTGGCCGCCGAGCACTTCGTGGGCCACGCCGAGCTGCGTGGCCAGCGCTTCGCGCAGCGCCTGCTGGCGCT
>NZ_VIDT01001005.1 GCF_006519715.1 Ideonella azotifigens | reverse complement strand
AGTAGGCCAGGCGCCTGGCGTCATCGGTCAGCGCAGCGCAGTCGGCCAGGCTCTGCGCCTGGGCGAACCAGGGCAGGACGGCCCCGATGGCGCCGGCCAGCAGCCGCCGTCCGGGTTGGCGGGACGGGGGGATGGTGGCTGAGGGAGCGGGGGGCCAGGGCATGCGGGAACCTTGCAGAAAACAACCGCCGAATTCTCCTTGGCCGCAGCGCGCCGTGGTGTCAGCCGAGGCCTACAGCACAACAGGTTCGCGGCCTCGCCGCCGTGCTTGCGTCTGGCGCAAGCCGGCTTGCATCGAATGCGTTGGCAGCGCTGGCCCCGGCTGGCCATCATGGCGGCTCGGTGTCGTGAAGACGGAGGTTGAGCATGGGGCAGAGGGCGCAGAGGGTGCCGCCGCAAGAGCCGTGCAACGGCTGGCGCTTGCTGGTCGACAGGCAGGACTTCGGCCGGACCTTGCAGCGACCGGTGGTTCTGCCGGAGGAGGCTGCGCCCGGTGAGCTGCACCTGGCCGTCGAGCGGCTGGCCTTGAGTGCCAACACGCTGACCTATGCGTCCATGGGCGACTCGCTGGGCTTCTGGTCGCTCTATCCACCAGACGAAGCGGACGCCGCCGCGGGCTGGGCCCAGGTGCCGGCCTGGGGGCATGCGCGAGTGCTGGCGTCCGGCCTGCCTGGCGTTGCGCCGGGCTCACGCTGGTTCGGGCTGTGGCCGCTGGCCTCGGTGTTGCGCCTGCAGGTGATGCCGGCACGGCAAGGCCTGCGCGCGGTGGGCCCCGCGCGTGCGGGGCTGAACCCTGTGTACCAGCAATACCGTGAGGCCCCCACTGGCGACGAGGCCGCGCTGGCGGCCCAGGCCTGCTGGCAGCCGCTGTTCATCACCTCCTTCGCGCTGGCGCAGCGGCTGGCCTTGGAGCTGGCCCCAGGTACCTCGGTGATCCTCGTCAGCGCGGCCAGCAAGACGGCGCTGGGGCTGGCGCATCTGATGGGCGGCCGCACCCGCTTGCTGGGCCTGAGCAGTGCACGCAACACCGCCTGGTTGCGCGAGATGGCGCTGTTCGAACGCCTGGTGAGCTACGAAGCAATGCCCGAGCTTGCGGACACGGCCGGCCCGGTGCTGGTGGTCGACTTCTCTGGCAACGCGGCTTTGCTCGGGCGCTTGCTGCAGACGCTAGCACCGCGCTGCCAGCGCTTGCTGTGCGTGGGCAGCACGCATGGCGGCGAGGTGGGCGCTGCGGCGCAAGGCCTGCGCGTGCCCACGGAGGTCTTTTCGGGCCCGCGCCAGATCCAGGCGCTGGTGGCGGACTGGGGCGCTGGCGAGTTTGACCAGCGGCTGCAGGAAGCGCTGGGTTGGTGGACCGAGGTCCAGCGCCCGTGGTTCGAGTATCGCCACTTGGACGGCAGAGACGCCATCGCCGCCGGCTGGTTGCGGCTGCAGCGCAATGAATGGCCTGCGTCCAGCCTGCTCGTGGCGCGGCCGGGCAGTTGAAGGTCAGCTCGCCG
>NZ_VIDT01001004.1 GCF_006519715.1 Ideonella azotifigens | reverse complement strand
CGCTGTGCCGCCCGGGTCAGCGCGGTGCGCGGCAGCGCAATGATCACCGCCCAGCGGTAGCGGCTGGGCTTGCTGAGGTAGCTCAGCGATGGCACGCCGTCCAGCGTGGTCGATTCGGCAAAGCCGTCTTCGCCGGCCTGGGCACGGCGCTGGATGTCGCCGGTGGCCTGCCGGCCCAGCCACTTTTCCGGATCGCGGCTGCGGGCGATCACGTGCTGGTCCTGGTCGATGATGGAGGCGACGCTGCCTTCGGGGTACCGGTGCTCGTCGAGGATGGCCTGCATCACGCTCGGCTCGAAGGACACGCCGACGTTGTACTGCGGCGGCTGCACGCCGCGCTGCGCCGCGAACACGCCCAGCACCGGCTTCTTCAGCAATGGCGCCTGCTGGGCGAAGAATACTTCCGGCTCGCCGGTGACGAAGTGCGCGCCGGGTGGCCGCGGGCGCGGCGTCAGGTCCAGCTCGGGCAGCAAGGTGTTCAGCAGCACGCGTTCGCGGTCGACCAGGAAGGCCCAGTTGCCGCTGCCCTCGACGGCCACCGCGGCCTCTTCGCGGAAGCGGCGCAGGTCACCGTCGTGCAGCGCGCTGGAGCCCGCCAGCGTGCGGGCCATGACCGCGCGCTTGTCCAGCTCCCGCTCGGCAACGAAATTCAGGCTTTGCCCGATGTTCTGCACGTTCATGCGCGCGCTGTCTTCCTCGCGCTGGTAGGTGGTGCGCGCCAGCAGGCCAAAGCCGATGACGGCCGGCAGCCAGACGGCGAAGACCAGCAACAGGAGACGGGTGCGGATGCTCATGTCAGCTTGGTGGGGCTTCGGGAGAGGGCTTCAGAACGGTCAGCAAGCCAGGAAGTTAACAGCACTTGCTGACTTCGGTTGGCACGGCGCTTGTCGGCCTGCGCCTACAGCGCCATGCGGCGTTCACTCACGGGCTGTTTGCGGGCCCGACGGTCTACTGCACGGCAATCCAAGAACGCACTTTCCGACGCTGTCATCCCATGTCCAATCTCCTCGCCGAACGCCCCGTCACCCGTGCTGCCGTGCCCGATGCCATGCAGGGCCGGACGCTGAAGCTGCGCTGGCTCGAAGGCCCGATCCGGGGCGAGTCCCAGGAAATCCGTTTCCACGAGGACGGCACCTTCGGCCTGTCGGGCCACCCGGCCTCCCTGCGCATGCCCTACAGCTGCTTCGAGCTGGCCGAAGAAGTCCAGCTGGTTTCGCTGCCTTCGCCCGCCGGCTACACGCTGACGATGGCGCTGAATTTCAACGACCGGTCGACCATGGGCGTGGCCACGCGTGCAGACGGCTGGGAGCCGGTGCGCGGGCACATCGAACTGCTGAACTGACGCCTGTCTCAGCGCTGCCAGGCCCGGTCGCGTGCGCTGCGCTCCTGCGTGGCGTCCAGCGCATTGCCGGCGATGTACCGGTCCACCGCTGCCAGCACGGAAGGCGGAAGCGTTGAAGCCGCCTGGCGCAGGCCAGCGGCTTGGCTGGCGTCCACCTGCTCCGCG
>NZ_VIDT01001003.1 GCF_006519715.1 Ideonella azotifigens | reverse complement strand
TGATGGCGCCGGCCAGCAGCAGGGCGGCCAGCGCGAGCTGTGACAGGCGGGTGCGGGAGAAAGCGGGCAGGGCGGCAGCGGCCATTGGCGGGTCTCCGAGAGAGTGGTTGTCCGCAAGGCTTCGGCCGGGTTGGGCCAGGCTGTAGCGGCATGGCGCTGGCGCCGGGGCGACGGTGTGACGGAAGTCGCGCTGCGCCGGCGCTGGCGCGGTGCAGGCCACGGGTCATAATGGCGGCCATGTCCTGCACGCGTTTGTTCCCCGCAACGCAGCGCTTTGGTTGGCGCTGGCGCAAGCCTGCATAACACCACCCCCCTGCGCCCACCGGCGCCGTCACTTTCGCGCCCACCCGGCGCACCGTTTGTCCTCCCGCCGCCAAGCTGCGAAGCCGCCGAGTCGCCTGTTGCGCCGGCCGTCATGGGAGGATCACGCTAGCGAACCGGCCCCGCCGCGGGCCCTGGACATCGAGGACCGAGCGACATGCTGCTGATGATCGACAACTACGACTCGTTCACCTTCAACCTGGTGCAGTACTTTGCCGAACTGGGCCAGGAGGTGAAGGTTTACCGCAATGACGAGATCACGCTGGAAGGCATTGCCGGGCTGAAGCCCGAGATGCTGGTGCTCTCGCCCGGGCCCTGCTCGCCGGCCGAAGCCGGCATCTGCGTGCCGGCCATTCGCCACTTCATCGGCAAGCTGCCCATCCTGGGCGTGTGCCTGGGGCACCAGAGCATTGGCGCCGCTTTGGGCGGCAAGATCGTGCGGGCGCAAAAGCAGATGCACGGCAAGACCAGCCGGCTGCACACCGATGGCCGCGGCGTCTACGAAGGCTTGCCGGAAGAATTCACCGTCATCCGCTACCACTCGCTGGCCATTGAGCGCGAGAGCCTGCCGGCCGAGCTGGAGATCAGTGCCACCTCCGACGACGGCGAGATCATGGGCGTGCGCCACCGCGAACTGGCCGGCAGCGCCGCGCCACTGGAAGGCGTGCAGTTCCACCCGGAATCGGTGCTGTCCGAACATGGCCACGCGATGCTGCGCAACTTCATCCAGATGAGCCGCGTTGGGGTGGCGGCATGATCGATTTAAGAAGTGACACGGTCACTCAGCCAACGGCCGCGATGCGTGAGGCGATGGCCGGCGCTGAAGTTGGTGACGACGTGTTCGGCGACGACCCGACGGTCAATGCCTTGCAGGCGCGCCTGGCCAGGATGCTGGGCTTCGAGGCCGGCCTGTTCATGGCCAGCGGCACGCAGAGCAACCTCTGCGGGCTGATGGCGCATTGCCAGCGTGGTGACGAATACATCGTCGGCCAGATGGCTCACACTTACCGCTGGGAAGGCGGCGGCGCCGCGGTGCTGGGCAGCATCCAGCCGCAGCCGCTGAACCACCAGCCGGACGGCACGCTGGCGCTGGCCGACATTGCCGCGGCCATCAAGCCCGACGATGCGCACTTCGCGCGCAGCCGCTTGCTGGCGCTGGAGAACACCCTCGGCGGCAAGGTGATGCCC
>NZ_VIDT01001002.1 GCF_006519715.1 Ideonella azotifigens | reverse complement strand
GCCACGCAGCCGCAGGCGGTGATCAGCGTGCTGATCCCGACCCGCGACTACGGCGAGCTGGTGCGCGACTGCGTCGACAGCCTGCGCAGCTTCGCGCGTCACCCGGACGCGCTAGAGATCCTGATCGCCGACAACGGCAGCACCGACCCGGACACGCTGGCCTACCTGGCCCAGGCCGAAGCGGCTGGCGAGTTGCGCGTGTTGCGCATTGACGAGCCGTTCAACTGGAGCCGGCTGAACAACCAGATGGCCGCCGCCGCGCGCGGCCCGCTGCTGCTGTTCCTGAACAACGACACCCGCATGCTCACCCGGCACTGGGACGACCTGCTGCGCGGCTACCTGTCGCGGCCCGAGGTGCGCGCGGTCGGTGCCCGGCTGCTGTACGAGGACATGACGCTGCAGCACGCCGGCGTGGTCTTCGGCACCGAGGATTTTGTCGCCCACGAACACATGGGCGCCGCGGTGGACGCACCCGACAACCTGCTCAACACCCAGCTCACGCGCCGCGTCCAGGCCGTCACCGGCGCATTCATCGGCTGTACCCGAGAAACCTTTGAGGCCGTGGGCGGTTTCGACGAAACCCAGCTGACCGTGACCTTCAACGACGTGCAGTGGTGCCTGCGGGCGCAGGATGCCTCGGCGGCAGCCTGCATCCTGTACGCGCCGGCCATCAGCCTGATCCACCTTGAATCCAAGAGCCGCGGCTTCGACTTCGAGGACCTGGACAAGCAGCGCCGCGCCAACTACGAACGCGACGCGCTGGAAGCCCGCTGGCGGCCACAGATGACGGCCGCCATCCGGCTGCACCCGGCGCTGAGTCGCTGGACCTCGGCCGGCACGGCCCTGCGTTAGCGGCCGAGTTGCCACAACATGGGATTGGCTTTGCCCGTTTCGATGGGATGATGCGAACCCGAATTCGATCGCGCCCGGCCACTGCGTGGCACCAGCAGGGCGCTTGTCTTGCCCTACCCACTGACGGAGTACCCTCATGAAAATCGCTGAACTCGCTGCCCAGATCAAGGAAAAGAACCCCGCCGCCGTTGGCAAGCTGGCCGACAAGGCGCTGGAGCGCCTGCTGCGCATTGCGCTGGTTCAGGTCCGCAGCGCGGTCGCCGAGGCCGAAGACAACGTGCAGATCGAAGGCCTGGGCCGCTTTGCCGTGCGCAATGTCGACAAGGTCGTCAAGGGCGAGAAGGTGCCGACCCGCCGCGTGATCTATGTGGCGCCCAAGCCCAAGGCGGCTGCTGAAGCCGAACCCGCGGCTGAATAAGCTGCGCTCGCCCGGCGCCTGTCGCGCCGGTGCCGAGCATCCTCCGGCCGGTCGCCTCGTGCAGGCCGCGGAGGATTCTGGAGAGCCCGCGCCGCATGTCACTGGCCGATCCTGCCGAACCTGGCCTGCCGCTGACGGACCCGGCCTGGCTGCCCGAGGCGCTGCCACCCGCGCTGAAGGTGGCCCTGAGGCAGTCCGGTGCCATCGCGCCCAAGGACTTCCCGGGCGGCCTGGAGCTGCTG
>NZ_VIDT01001001.1 GCF_006519715.1 Ideonella azotifigens | reverse complement strand
GGGCGGCGCGGGCGGGTACGGCAGGTCAAGCGAAGCGAAGTGGCCCGCGATCTCGCGCAGGTAGTCGTCCGACAGCTGGGCCAGCAGGTAGCCCATCGCTTCGTTGTGCCGCGTGCCGGCGCGGAAGCTCAGCAGTTGGTTGTAGAGGTAGCCGGCCGGCTTACCGGCAATGCGCGGGAAGTAGCCCTGGCGCGTGGCCTGGCCCTGCGCGCCGTGGCAGCCGGTGCAGGCCTGCACGCGCTGGGCCATGCTGTCTTCCACCGGTGCGGCGAAAGCAGCCGCACTGGCCCACATCGCCACGGCGCACAGCAGACGGAAGAACAGGTGCATGCAAAGCCCGGGGCGACACAGGAAGCCACGATTGTGACCAACGCCGCCGCCGCGGCCATGCAATCAAGCCCGATCAGCCAAAAGGCTCAGGCTGCCGGTCGCGCGGGGATCTGCAAACCGCGGGCCACGGCCGGGCGGGCCACAAACGCCTTCAGCACGCGCTGCACTTCGGTGAACTCGCCGAAGCCCACCAGCTCGCCCGCACCGTAGAAGCCGATCAGGTTGTTGATCCACGGGAAGGTGGCGATGTCGGCAATCGTGAACTCGTGGCCCATGAGCCATTCGCGGCCGGCGAGGTGGTGGTTCAGCACGCCCAGCAGGCGCTTGCTTTCGGCCACGTAACGGTCGCGCGGTCGCTTGTCTTCATAGTCCTTGCCGGCGAACTTGTGGAAGAAGCCGAGCTGGCCAAACATCGGGCCGATGCCGCCCATCTGGAACATCACCCACTGCAGCGTCTGGTAGCGGCCGTGCGCATCGGCGGGAATGAAGCGGCCGGTCTTCTCGGCCAGGTAGACCAGGATCGCGCCGGATTCGAACAGCGCCAGCGGCCGGCCGCCAGGGCCGTCCGGGTCGATGATGGCCGGGATCTTGTTGTTCGGGTTCAGCGACATGAACTCCGGCGTCAGCTGGTCGTTGGTCGCGAAGTTGACCAGGTGCGGCTCGTAAGGCAGGCCCAGTTCCTCCAGCAGGATCGAGACCTTCACGCCATTGGGCGTGGGCAGCGAATACAGCTGCAGCCGCTCGGGGTGCTGGGCGGGCCACTTGTGGGTGATCTGGTAGTCGGCAAGTGCGGTCATGGCGGATGTGCTTTTCGATGAGGAGGCAAAACCAGTTCGATTCTGTTCCGCCGCCGCGCAGTGCCGTGTCCGCCTCCCAAAGCCCTTGGTCCGCATGCGACCAAGCCCGCCGGCCCGCGCAGGGCGCCCCGTTGCGCTGTAGAAGCGCAGCGCCACCCGGGTTTGTCTGCTGGCAAGGGCACGTGGCTTGCCGCAGTCTGCTACCAACCACTCACCCCCGAGGAGCGTGCGATGGAAACCGTGTTCAAGAACCGCCGCGAGGCCGGCCTGGCCCTCGCCGAGTTGCTGTATGCCTACCACCAGCGCAGCGACGTGACCGTGCTGGCACTGCCGCGAGGCGGCGTGCCGGTGGGCTTCGAAGTGGCGCAGGCGCTGGGCGCGCCGCT
>NZ_VIDT01001000.1 GCF_006519715.1 Ideonella azotifigens | reverse complement strand
ACATCAACCCCGGCAAGCTGGGCGCGCAACCGGACTTCGCCCGCGAGGCGTCCATCAGCGAGGTGCGCCGGCTGCATGCGCTGGCGCCGATCCGCCTCATCACCGTCGCGCCCGAGCTGCCCGGCCACCTGCAGCTGATCGGCCAGATGGTGGCCGAAGGTTTCCGCGTGCAGGTCGGCCACACGGCCGGTTGTTATGAAGACGGCGTGGCCGCGCTGGAGGCCGGCGCCGGTGGCTTCACGCACCTGTTCAACGCGATGACCGGCATGCACCACCGCGAGCCCGGCATGGTGGGCGCGGCGCTGGCGCATGGGCATTACGCCGAGATCATCCCGGACCTGCTGCACGTGCACCCCGGCGCGCTGAAGGTCGCGCTGCGCACCATTCCGCGGCTGTATTGCGTGACCGACTCGACTGCCGCGGCCGGCATGCCAGACGGCGAGTACCACCTGGGCCGGCACAAGGTCTTCAAATGCCTGGGCGGCGTGCGCCTGGCCGACGGCACGCTCGCCGGCAGCGCCTTGACGATGGACCAGGCGCTGCGCAATTTCGTCAGCCTGGGCCTGGACGTGGCCGAGGCTTCGGCCCGCACCTCGACCTTCGCGGCCGACTACCTGGGCCTGGCCAAACGCGGCCGCCTGGTGGCCGGCGCGATGGCCGATCTCGTGATGTTGGACCCTGCGCTGACCCTGCAGCGCGTGGTCGTGGAAGGAGAGTCGATTGAACTCCAGGATGCTTGAAGAGACCCGCGAGGCCCCGGCCGCCGTGGCCCGCCAGATGGCGGCCGACGCCGACACCTACGCAGCCCTGGCCCGCAGCCTGCGCGAGCAGCCGCTGCAAGGCCTGCTGACGGTGGCGCGCGGCAGCTCGGACCATGCCGCGCACTACATGGCCTACCTGGCGATGGCGCGCATGGGCCGCCTGGTGACCTCGCTGCCGATGTCGCTGCTGACGCTCTACCAATCCTCGCTGCACTGCGAGGGCCTGATGTCACTGGCGTTTTCGCAGTCCGGCCAGAGCCCGGACCTGGTCGCGCCCACGCGCTTCTTCCGCGCCGGCGGTGCCCGCACCGTGGCTGTCGTCAACCAGGTGGACTCGCCACTGGGCGAGGCCGCGCAGTGGGTGCTGCCGCTGCACGCCGGACCCGAGAAGAGTGTGGCCGCGACCAAGAGCTACATCGCCCAGCTGGTGGCCGGCGCACGCCTGGTCGCCAACTGGCAGCAGGACGCCGCGCTGCTGCGCGCGCTGGAGGCCCTGCCCGAAGCGCTCTCGCAAGCCCTAGCCTTGGACTGGACGCCGGCCGTCGAGGTGCTGACCGGCGCCGACAAGCTGTTTGTCATCAGCCGCGGCACCGGCCTGGCGGTGGCGATGGAAGCCGCGCTGAAGTTCAAGGAAACCTGCGGCATCCAGGCCGAGGCCTTCTCGGGCGCCGAGGTCAAGCACGGGCCGATGGCGCTGGTCGATGAAGGCTACCCGCTGCTGGTGTTCGAGGTCTGCCGAAAAGACGTTTTTCACGTAAC
>NZ_VIDT01000100.1 GCF_006519715.1 Ideonella azotifigens | reverse complement strand
GCTTTGACCTGAGCAAGCCTGGCGTGGCGGTGAACCCGGTGACCGCCACTTCTTCGGCGGTCGAAGGTGGCAACAGCGCGGCGCTGGCGATCGACGGCAGCATGACGACGCGCTGGTCCAGCGCGCAGGAGGATGCGGCCTGGATCCAGTTCGATTTCGGCGCCAAGACGCCGCTGGGCTACCTGAAACTGTCCTGGGAGAACGCCTACGGCAAGGAGTATGCAATCCAGGGCTCGGACGACGGCGTGACCTGGTACCAGATCCGCTACGTGATCGGCGGCAAGGGCGGCAACGAAGAGTTCTTCAACCTGAATGCCAACGTGCGCTACCTGCGCCTGCAGGGCGTGGCCCGCGGCACGCAGTACGGGTATTCGCTGTACGAGGTGAGCTTCATGTCCCCTGGCAGCGACAACTCGCTGCCGGTGCTGGCCACCTCGGCCGTGCTGTTCCCGGCCAACGGCGCGGCACTCGCCGCCCCGCCCGCCGCGCAGGCGCCGCTGGAGACGGTGCAGTTCACATTGGCCGACGGCACGCTGGTCACGCGCTTCGGCATGGTTGGCCGTTCGCGCCACGCCCGCGAGCGTGGCGAGGACTGGAACGAGATCGGCTACGGCGTCAACGACACGGTGGACGCCAACGGCAAGCCGCAGGACAAGGGCCCCGGCGCGCACCTGAACTTCGTTGCCAACTACTTCAAGAACCGCACCTGGGGCGTGGAGTTCATCGACAACAGCAAGGTGGTTGGCGTCACCAAGCCGACCATCGTCGTCAACCAGTACTACCAGGAAGCCCAGCGCGGCGGCGGCCATTCCTTCTTCCGCCGCTTCGACGACCCGGGCGTCACCGGCTATGGCTGGATGTCCCCCGGCGACCTGCTGGACGACACCACCTACACGGACGGCTTCAAGGACCTGACCTCCTGCCCGGTGATCGCCAAGCCACCGCAGAACGCGCTGGCCAAGCCGACCAGCGGCTACAACGGCGTGATCGGCGCCAACGACGGCTGCAGCGTGGTGCTGGACAACGTGCCCGGCCACAGCGACATCGCGGCGAATGCCAATGGTGTGATGGTCCCGAACGGCGTGAACGTTCCTTCGCGTGCGCTGAAGGTGGGCGATGCGATCGAGTTCACAGGCTCGTTCTTCTCCAGCCGCGCCGCGATGGACGCCGTGGGCGACAGCGGCGCCTACCGCTACTACACCAACGAGGTCACCTACGTGGTGGGCAGCGGGCTGCGGCCCTGGTACGGCATCCAGCCGCGGCTGATGAACGCGCCGCTGCCGGCCGAGGCACTGCAAGGCGGCATTGGCTCGATCTCGTATGACTACGCCGACAACGCCACGTTCATGTTCCAGCAGCCGAACAACCAGATCGGCATGCAGAACATGCAGCGCTTTGTCGAAGGCCGGCGCTGGATCCACACCAACATGTGGACCGGCGACCACACCGAAGCCGGCAACGACCGTAACGAAGCGGCCGTGCGCCTGCAGGGCCCACGCTTCAACCAGTCGACCTGCTTCGGCTGCCACATCAACAACGGCCGCAGCCTCGCACCCAGCGCGCTGAACCAGCGGCTGGACACGATGGCCGTGCGCACCGCGACGCTGGACGGCAACGGCAACCAGCTGCCGCACCCGACCTATGGCCTGAACGTGCAGATGAACGGCCGCTCGCTGAGCACCGGCCTGCCGCAGGACTGGGGCACCAGCGTGCGCGTGGCCGGCTTCGACACCAAAACCGTGACGCTGGCCGACGGCACCGCCGTGGAACTGAGCAAGCCCAGGGTCGCCTTCGACGGCCCGACGCCCAGCGTGTATTCGCTGCGCAGCGCACAGCCGATGATCGGCATGGGCCTGCTGGAAGCCATCACCGATGCCGAGATCCTTTCGCGCGTGCGCAGCACGCCGGACGAAGACGGCGTGAAGGGCGTGGCCAACTTCGTCTACGACCCCGAGACCAAGGCCGTGCGCGTGGGCCGCTACGGCTGGAAGGCCGCCAAGGTCAGCCTGCGCCACCAGGCCGCAGCCGCGGCACTGCAGGACATGTCAGTCACCTCGCCGGTCTACCCGAACCGCGACTGCCTGGCGGGCCCGGCGAACTGCACCACCGCCAAGGTCGAACCCGGCATCAGCGAAGACGCGCTGCAACTGCTCACCCGCTACCTCGGCCTGCTGGGCGTACCCGCGCAGCGCAGCCAGGCCAGCGGCTTCCCCAAGGGCGTCATGCCGCTGTCCTACCTGGACGTGAACCCGACGCAGGTGGCCGCCGGCGCCCAGCTGTTTGCCAGCACCCGCTGCGTGGCCTGCCACACCGCCGAGATCAAGACCGGCGGCCTCTCCGAACTGGCCGAGAACCGCAACCAGACCATCAAACCCTACACCGACATGCTGCTGCACGACATGGGCCCGGACCTGGCCGACAACCTGGTCGAAGGCCAGGCAACCGGCAGCCTGTGGCGCACCTCGGCGCTGTGGGGCGTGGGCTACACCGAGAAGGTGGCCGGCACCGCAGGCAAGGTCGGCTACCTGCATGACAGCCGCGCCCGCACGCTGACCGAGGCCATCCTGTGGCACGGCGGCGAAGCCACCAAGAGCCGCCAGCGCTTCGAGGCGCTGAGCAAGGACGACCGTGAGGCGATGCTGGTGTTCCTGAACTCGCTGTGATGACACAGCCTCATTGAGGCACCTCAGTTGCAACGGTCTTCGGGTCGCCTGTGACATCGCCCCGCCAGTTGCAGCGCTCCGGTGTGATCCGGAACCGCCGCCACTGGCGGGGCGATTGCTTCGGAGGTTCAGTGTTGGATGTTGGGCTTGCCGCAGCGCCGAGGTTGAGCGCGAATAAATGGGGTCAGAGTCAATTTATCTAGACAGGACCGTGCCCTTGATTTGAGGTATCTCAGGATAAATTGACTCTGACCCCATTTATTCGTGGCACCGCCGTGACTGGGCAAGCCTTGAACAGCCACCAAGTCAGGCGACTCCGGGCTGACATGCCCGGAGCGTTACCGCCCCCCGCCCTCAGTCCTGATCAGCCCCATGGCCCTGCAGCGTCACCGGCATCGCGGCCCCTTGCTGCCCGGCGAAGAACAGCGGGGCGCGAGCCTTCTGGCGCGGGGCGACTTCGTTCAGCGTCGCCGCGTCATAGAGCCGGCCGTTCTGCATGACCTGCGAAACGCGGTCGCTCTGCCGGATGTCGGCCACCGGGTTGCCGTCGATGATCACCAGGTCGGCCAGCTTGCCCACCTCCAGCGAGCCGATGTCGCGGTCCATGCCGAGGTAGCGCGCGGGGGTCAGCGTGGCGGCGCGAATGGCCTCCAGTGGCTGCATGCCGCCCAGCGCGAACATCCACATTTCCCAATGCGCGCCCAGGCCCTCGCGCTGGCCGTGCGCGCCAATTTGCACGCCCACGCCGGCGCGTGACAGCTCGGTCGCGGTGCGCGCAGCGCGGATCACGTTGTAGTCCTCGTCAGGCGCGGTCGGCCGGCGCACGCTGCGCGGCACCAGCACCGAGGGCGGCACGTAGCGCGTCAGCAGCGGGTGCTTCCAGACTTCCGTGCGGTCGTACCAGTAGTGCTCGCCGTCCAGCCCGCCGTAGGCAACGTTCAGCGTGGGCGTGTAGCCCACTGCCGTTTGCGACCAGAGCTGCTTGACATCGTCGTAGACAGCGTCCACCGGCACCGCGTGTTCGATGCCGGTGTGGCCGTCGATCACCATGCTCATGTTCATCTCGAACAGCGAGCCGCCTTCGGGCACCACCATCATCCGGGTCTGCCTCGCGGCCTCGATCACCTGCTGGCGCTGCTCGCGGCGGGGCTGCTGGTAGCTCTTCACGCTGATCGCGCCCTCGGCCTGCTGGCGCTTCAGGTGCGTCAGCGCATCGTCCAGGCTGTCGATCACCGCCGTCTGGTCCGCCTTGGCGCCGTAGAGGATGGTGCCGGTGGAGAAGATGCGCGGGCCGATGACCAGGCCGGCGCGCTGCAGCTCGGACTGGGTGAAGATCTCGCCGTTGTCGTTGGACGGGTCGTGAATGGTCGTGACGCCAAAGGCCAGCGACGCGAAGTTGACCCAGCTCTGCTGCGGGATCACGCCGCTTTCGCCCATGCCACCGTGCCAGTGCACATCGACCAGGCCGGGGATGACCGTCTTGCCATGCGCGTCGACCTGTTTCGCATCGGCCGGGATGCTGACCGCAGCGCGCGGGCCGACTGAGGCGATGCGGTTGCCTTCGACCAGCACCGTGCCGTCTTCGATCACCTCGTCGCCGCGCATCGTGACGATGCGCGCGCCGGTGATCGCGATGCGGCCGGCGGGTTTGTCGGCCGCCTGCGTGAAGCCGATCTTCTGGCCGTGCTCCGGCGGCTTGTAGCCTGGCTTGTCCTCGGTCCCTGGCGCAAATGCGGCACTCAGCGCGGTGGTGAACAACTCGTCGCCAATCGCCACATGCAGGCGCTGGCTGTCGCCGCTCCAGTGCATGTATTCGCCTGCGTTCACGTCCAGCTGCCGCACCGGCAGGCCATCCATCTTCGGGCCGATGCTGATGGGCTTGCCGGTCTGCGGCAGCGGCGCCACGTAGGCATGGAAGCGTTCGACAAAGCCAAGCCACTGGCCGTTGGGCGAGACGGCGAATTCGGACGCGAACTCGCTGTGCGCGACCTCCGTCTCCTGGCGATCCGCCAGGTTGAGGCGCATCAGCTTGTGCTGGGCGTCGACCTCGCTGGTGCTGACATCGCGCGTGAAGAAAAGCGTGTCGCTGCCAGCACCGAACTGCGGCGCTTCACCGTCTTTCACGATGCGCTGCGGCTTGCCGCGGCCGTCGGCATCGGTCAGGTAGATGCCGGTGTCCAGCGCATGCCACGGCGAGCTGAGGTAGCCGCCGCGTGCCTTGCTGTAGGCCACGCGCTTGCCGTCCGGCGAGAAGCGCGGCGCGAGGTAGTGGCCGGGCTCGGGCGTGAGCACGGTTTCCTGGCCGTTGGCCAGGTCCAGCGTGCGCACCTGGGCCAGCTGCGCGTCGGTCCAGCTGGTGAAGACCAGTTGCTTGCCGTCGCGCGAGAAGCTGGGGAAAAACTCGAAGCGCTCGTCCTGCTTCGTCAGCCGGCGTGGCACGCCATCCGGCAGGCGCTTTTCATAGAGGTGCCCCAAAGCGGAATAGACGACACGGCTGCCGTCCGGCGACACGTTGACCCACCGCAACTGATGCACCGCGAAACTGTCCGGCGCGACGGGCACCGGCTCGCGCCGCGCTTCGCGCACCTCGCGCGTGTCCTGCACGTGGAACGGGATCTCGGCCGCGCTGCCCTTGAACGGGTCCACGCGCCAGAGCCTGCCCTGGGCCCAGACGACGATCTGCTTCGCGTCATGCGTCCACGCAAACGCCGGGTACACGCCGTAGACCGACCAGGCTTCCTGCAGATCGCGGTCCAGGTGGGACCACGCGGCGCGCTCCTCGCCGGTGCGCAGGTTCTTCAGGAACAGCGTGCTCTGGTTGCGCACGCGGCGCACGAAGGCCAGCCACTGGCCGTCCGGCGAAGGCGTGGGGCGCACCGCGCCGCCGGGGCCGCGCACCAGCGTCTCGGTGCTGCCGTCGCGCAGGTCCTGGCGGTAGATGCGGAAGATGTCGCCGTTGGCGTCCTTGTTGTATTCGAAGCTGGTGCCGGGCGTGCTGTCCTGCGAGTAGTAGAGGAAGTTGCCGTCCGGCGACAGCGCGGGCTCACCGCGGTCCTTCTGCCAGTTCGGCTTCTCGTTGAGCTGCAGGCCTTTGCCGCCGTTCACGTGGTACAGCCAGATCTCGCCCGAGCCCAACGAGCGCGTGCCGGTGAAGTGCTTGCGCGCGGCGATGTACTGGCCGTTCGGGTGCCAGACGGGGCTGTTCAGCAGCCGGTAGTCTTCCTTGGTGATGGCGCGCGCACCACTGCCATCCAGGTTCATGACCCAGAGGTTGTCGCCGCCGCCCGCATCGCTCACGTAGGCGATCTGCTTGCCGTCCGGCGAGAAGCGCGCCTGCTGCTCCCAGGCCATGGAATGTGTCAGCGGTTTGGCCTCCCCACCGGCCACCGGCAGCAGGTAGAGGTCGCCCAGCAGGTCGAAGACCAGGGTCTGGCCGTCGGGGCTGATGTCCACGCTCATCCAGGTGCCGGTGCGCGTGTCCAGCTTGACCGTCTTGGCCGGGCCGGGCGGCTGGTTGACGTTCCAGGCGGGCGGTTTGTCGGCAGCCGGCGGCGTGTCTGCGCCCCAGGTCGGAAAAGCCAGGGCCAGCGAGACGAGCGGCGCCAGGGTGCGGGCGCGAGCAAAGCCGGGAAGCGGGTGCATGCTGCAGGGTTCCTGTGGCACGACCCGCCTTGTGGGCAGACCTGCCGGGTCCATGAAAAACGGCGCCCGAAAGCGCCGCTGGAAGGTCTTGGCGCTCAGTCGACCAGGCGCCAGGCGACGGTCTCGCCGCCGCGCAGCGGCTTGAGCTGCGCGTCGCCAAACGGGATGGCCTCAGGCAAGGTCCATGCCTCGCGGACCAGCGTCACCGTGTCGGTGTTCGGCGGCAGGCCGTAGAAGGCCGGGCCGTGCAGGCTGGCGAAGCCTTCGAGCTTGTCCAGCGCACCGGCGTTGTCGAAGGCCTCGGCGTAAAGCTCCAGCGCGCTCAGTGCCGTGAAGCAGCCGGCACCGCAGACCGAGGCTTCCTTCATCACCGAGGCGTGCGGCGCGCTGTCGGTGCCGAGGAAAAAGCGGTCCGAGCCGGAGGTGGCCGCTGCGACCAGGGCCTGGCGGTGCACTTCGCGCTTGAGCACCGGCAGGCAGTAGTAATGCGGGCGCAGGCCGCCGAGGAAGATGGCGTTGCGGTTGTAGAGCAGGTGGTGCGCGGTGAAGGTGCCGGCCGTGTACTGGCCGGCCTGGGCCACGTATTCGGCCCCTTCCTTGGTCGTGAGGTGTTCCATCACGATCTTCAGCTCGGGGAAGTCCTGGCGCAGCGGCTTCATCACGCGCTCGACGAACACCGCCTCGCGGTCGAACAGGTCCACCTCGGGGTCCGTCACTTCCCCGTGCACCAGCAGCAGCAGGCCTTCGCGCTGCATCGCCTCCAGCGTCCTGTAGGACTTGCGCAGGTCGGTCACACCGGCGTCGCTGTTGGTGGTGGCGCCAGCCGGATAAAGCTTGAGCGCGACCACGCCGGCGGCCTTGGCCTTGGCAATCTCTTCCGGGGGCGTGTTGTCGGTCAGGTAGAGCGACATCAGCGGCTGGAAATCCCGCCCTGCGGGCACGGCGCCGAGGATGCGCTCGCGGTAGGCCGCTGCCTGCGCGGCCGTGGTCACCGGCGGGCGCAGGTTGGGCATGATCAGCGCGCGGCCCATCTGGCGCGCGCTGGCCGGCACCACGCCGTGCATGGGCGCGCCGTCGCGCACGTGCAGGTGCCAGTCGTCCGGGCGGATCAGGGTGAGGCGGTCCACGGCGGCGGGCGTGGTGGAAGCAGGGGAAATCGCGGCAGCAGTCATGCGGCGGATTCTCCCACCGGGGCGATGGCCGCTCCGCCGCGAAACCAATCCCCAAGCGTAGGACAAACCGCACGCGCGCGTGCGCTGCACGCTGGCATCAAGGACATCTGTTGCGCCGCATGATCAACCCCATTGCGACCCCTCCCAAGAATGTTCACGATGCCCTCGTGGACCGCCTGCGGTCGCGGCGGTCACGGGGTTTGTCTTCAGGAGCGCGCCATGTCTGAAATTGCTGTCCAGAAACAGATCTTCCCCAGCCCGCTGGCGGCCGAACGCCGCGACAGCGCCCGCCGACACATCGCGCGGCCCTTGCAGCTGCCTTCGGCCACCGCGCCCGGCATCAGCGAAGCCTCGTGCTGCGTGCCCGAGCAGGCCACGCCGGGACTGGTGGCCCTGCCCACCGGCCGGCTGGTCTGGTGGACCGGCCGGGTGGCCATCGGCCTGCGCTACCAGCCGCTAGCACGTTCGGTGGACACCGAGGTCAGCCAGTCCGCGGAGTGGATCCAGTCCCTCCTGCTGCATTGAGCACCCGGTCTCAGGCGTACCTGATCCCACCCGCCGGGCGGGCTGCGTCTCCGGCTCCGACAAAAAGGGCCGGCGCTCCCTTGACGGAGGCGCCGGCCCGGTCCTGCCCGTGAATCTCGGGCTGGCAGCTCACTGCCTGTTCAATGCTGCAGGATTTTCGACAGGAAATCCTTGGCGCGTGGGGAGCGTTCATCGGCATTGCCGAAGAAGGAATCCTTGTTGCAGTCCTCGATGATCTTGCCGGCGTCCATGAAGATCACGCGGTTGCTGACCTTCTTGGCGAAACCCATTTCGTGGGTCACGCACATCATCGTCATGCCCTCTTCGGCCAGCTTGACCATCACGTCCAGCACTTCGCCGACCATTTCCGGGTCCAGCGCCGAGGTGGGTTCGTCGAACAGCATCACCATCGGGTCCATGGACAGCGCGCGGGCAATCGCCACGCGCTGCTGCTGACCACCGGAGAGCTGGCCGGGGAACTTGTCCTTGTGGGCGCTCAGGCCCACGCGTTCCAGCATCTTCAGGCCGCGGACGATGGCGTCGTCCTTGCTGCGGCCCAGTACCTTGATCTGCGCCAGCGTCAGGTTCTCGGTCACCGAGAGGTGCGGGAACAGCTCGAAATGCTGGAACACCATGCCCACGCGGCTGCGCAGCTTGGGCAGGTTGGTCTTGGGGTCCGACAGGCTGATGCCATCGACCACGATGTCGCCCTTCTGGAACGGCTCCAGCGCGTTCACCGTCTTGATCAGCGTGGACTTGCCGGAACCCGATGGGCCGCAGACCACCACCACCTCGCCCTTCTTGATCGTCGTCGTGCAGTCCGTCAGCACCTGGAAGCTGCCGTACCACTTGGAGATGTTCTTGATGTCGATCACAGCATGTCCTTATCTGATGATGGCGATTTTCTTCTGCAGGCGACGCACCAGCATCGACAGGCTGAAGCAGATGACGAAGTAGACAACCGCGGCGACCAGGTAGGTCTCGACCGGGCGGTTGAAGTTCTTGCCGGCCACCTCGAAGCCCTTGAGCAGGTCATAGGCGCCGATGGCATAGACCAGCGAGGTGTCCTGGAACAGCACGATGGTCTGGGTCAGCAGCACCGGCAACATGTTGCGGAAGGCCTGCGGCAGCACCACCAGCTTCATGGTCTGCGCATAGGTCATGCCGACCGCGTAGCCAGCGTACTGCTGGCCGCGCGGCACGCTCTGGATGCCGGCCCGCATGATCTCCGAGTAGTAGGCTGCCTCGAACACCGAGAAGGTGATGATGGCCGACAACTCGGCGCCCATCGGGCGGCCGATCAGCAGCGGGATCAGCAGGAAGAACCACAGGATCACCATCACCAGCGGGACGGAGCGCAGCGTGTCCACGTAGATCGTGGCCGGCCACACCAGCCACGGCTTGCCGGACAGGCGCATCAGCGCCAGCAGCGTGCCCAGTGCGATGCCGCAGATCATCGCGACCAGCGTCAGCTGGATCGAGAAGAAAAAACCCTTGGCAATGAAGCTGGAGACGATCTGCCAGCTGAGGAAGGAAAAATCGAGATTCATCGCCCACCCCCCGCGACACCCGGCACACGGATCCAGCCTTCGATCAGTTTGGCGATCCGGTTGATGGCAAAGGCGGACACGAAGTACAGCCCGGTCACCGCGAGGTAGACCTCGATGCCGCGCGAGGTTTCCTCCTGCGCCTGCATCGCGAACTGGGTCAGTTCGGCCACGCTCACCGCGAAGGCCACCGACGAGTTCTTCACGATGTTCATGCTCTCGCTGGTGAGCGGCGGGATGACGATGCGGAAGGCCATCGGCAGGATCACGTAGCGGTAGGTCTGCGGCAGCGTCAGGCCCATCGCCAGGCCGGCGTAGCGCTGGCCCTTGGGCAGGCTCTGGATGCCGGCACGCACCTGTTCGGCCACGCGCGCCGAGGTGAAGAAGCCCAGGCCCACGACCACCAGCAGGAAGCTGGGCACCGCACGCAGCGGCGGCACCAGCGTGGGCAGCACGTGGTACCAGAGGAAGATCTGCACCAGCAGCGGAATGTTGCGGAACAGCTCGGTCCAGGCATTGCCGAAGGCCACCAGCGCCTTGCTCGGCGTGGTGCGCAGAATGCCCATCAGCGAGCCGACCAGCAGCGCCACGATCAGCGCCAGCAGCGAGACGCTCAGCGTCCAGCCCCAGGCCGACAGCAGCCAGTCCAGGTAGGTGACGTCGCCCTTGGCGCCGAAGCACCGCGGGGCCACCTGTTGCTCAATGGTGTCCTTGCAGAACACCTCCCAATCCCAAGTCGCCATTGCGAACTTCCCTCCTGGCTGGCCTTGATGAGTCATGAAGGGCGCCGCCGCTCAGCGACGGCGCCTCCGCATGAAGCGCAGATCACTTCTTCGCGTACTCTTCCATCGGCTTGTCGTTCGGGTTCGCCCAGGCCGCCTTGGTGGCTTCAGACAGCGGCAGGCCAACCTTGGTATTGGCCGGCGGGATGGGCTGCAGGAACCACTTGTCGTAGAGCTTGGCGATGTCGCCGGACTTCATCATCGCCTTGATGCTGTCGTCCACGGCCTTCTTGAAGGCCGGGTCGTCCTTGCGGATCATGATCGCGATCGGCTCGACCGACAGCACTTCGCCGACGATCTTGAAGTCGGCCGGGTTCTTGGCCTTGGAGATGTTGCCGGCCAGGATCTGGCCGTCCATCACGAACGCATCGGCGCGGCCGGATTCCAGCAGCAGGAAGCTGTCGGCGTGGTCCTTGCCGAAGAGCTCCTTGAAGTCCACGCCGGTGGCGCGCTCGTGCTTGCGCAGCGTCTGCACCGAGGTGGTGCCGGTGGTGGTCGCAATCGTCTTGCCAGCCAGTTGGGCAATGCCAGTGATGCCGGAGCTGGCCTTCACCGCGATGCGCACTTCTTCGACGTAGGTCGTGACGGCGAAGGCCACGTCCTTCTGGCGGGTCGCGTTGTTGGTGGTGGAGCCGCACTCGATGTCCACGGTGCCGTTCTGGACCAGCGGAATGCGGTTCTGCGAAGTGACCGGCTGGTACTTCACGGCCAGCGAGCTCAGGCCCAGCTGCTTGCGCACGTCACTCAGCACCTTCTCACAGATCTCGATGTGGTAGCCGACGTACTTGCCGTCACCCAGGGTGTACGACAGCGCGCCGGACGACTCGCGCACGCCCATCGTGACGCTGCCGCTGTCCTTGATCTTCTTCAGCGTGTCGGTGGCCTGGGCATGCACGCTGCCCACCACGGCGGACAGGGCAGCCGCAGCCAGCAATGCACGGCGGGTCGAAGGGGAAGCAAGTTTGGTGAACATCAAGGACTCCATCATGGTCAGGAAACGAAAAAAGGAAACGCGGGCCAGCCTCAGGGGAGCGGCTGGTCACCGGGTTGGCGGTAAAGCTTGAGCAGAGACTCGGAGGGCGGCCAGTTCAGGTTCTGGCCGCGCGGCGGAATGGGCCGCTGGAACCAGCGGGTGTAGATCTTCAAGGCCTCGCCGCTGGTCAGCAAGCGGGTCAACGCGCGGTCCACGACGGCCTTCAGCGCCGGGTCGTCGCGCCGCATCATGCAGCCGTAGACCTCGGAGGACATCGGCGTGCCGGTGACGATCCAGTCCTCGGGTTGTCGGGCCTTGGCGCGCTCGCCGTAGAGCAGCGCGTCGTCCAGCATCAGCGCCTCGACCTGGCCTTGCTCCAGCGCCTGGAAGGCGTCGTCGTGGTCGCGCGCGGTGACGATCTGGATGCGGCTGCCGCGGGACTCGTTGTAGGTGCGCAGCAGCCGGTCCGAGGTGGTGCCGGAGGTGACGACAACCTTGCGGCCGGCCAGGTCGGCAAAGTCCTGGATGGCAGCGCCGCGCTTGACCAGCAACCGCGTGCTGATGACGAAGATGGAGGTGGAAAACGCCACCAGCCGGCCGCGCTCGGCCGTGTTCGAGGTCGAGCCGCATTCCAGGTCCACGGTGCCGTTCTGCACCAGCGCCAGGCGGTTCTGCGAGGTGACGGGCACCAGCTTGAGCGTCAGCGCCGGCAGCCTCAGCTCGGCCTTGATCGCATCGGCCACCTTCAGCATCAGGTCCTGCGAGTAGCCGACCACCTGGCGCTTGCCGTCGTAATACGAAAACGGCACCGAGGACTCTCGGTGGCCCAGGTTGATGGTGCCGGTTTCGGCAATGCGCGCCAGCGTG
>NZ_VIDT01000010.1 GCF_006519715.1 Ideonella azotifigens | reverse complement strand
GCGTCAGCTCGCGCAGCTTCTCGACCAGCGGCCCACGGATCTCCACCGCATAGTCCTGCTTGGCCTGCTGGCCGAATTCGGCCAGGTGGTCCAGCGAAAAGTTGATGCCGCCAATGAAGCCAATGCGGCCGTCGACGACGACGATCTTGCGGTGCATGCGCCGGAACAGGTTCAGGCGCTGGCCCAGCAAGCGTTTGACGGGCTTGAAGAAGTGCAGCTGCACGCCAGCCGTGACCAGCGAGTCGACGTAGTTGGGCGACAGGTCCGGCGAGCCCCAGCCGTCGATCAGCAGGTTCACTTTCACACCGCGGTTGGCCGCAGCGACCAAGGCTTCTCGCAACTGCAGGCCCACCTTGTCCTCGAACAGGATGAAGGTCTCCAGCCGCACCTCCTGTTGCGCCTGGGCAATCGCCTCGAAGACGGCCGGGTAATACGCTTCGCCGTTTTCCAGCAGGCGGATCTGGTTGCCGTCGGTCCAGTCCAGGCGGTGCATGGCAGCCCCTCGTCCGGCGAGTGTGTCGACCGATCCCCCAACGGGGTCAAGAAGCCTTGGGGGCGGCCCGTCGACTTCTTGGCCCCCATGGATGTGGTCGGAGGTGTTCATGGCTCGATGTGCGCCGCCAAGGGCGCATGGTCGGAAAGGTGGGCCCAGGGCCGGCGCGGCAGCCGCAGCGGCGCCTGCCTGCGCATGCCGCGCACGTAGATGCGGTCCAGCCGCAGCAGCGGCAGGCGGGCAGGGAAGGTGCGTGGCATGCCGCCGGGCACGTTGGCATGCACCTCGCGCAGGCCCAGCTTCATCAGCGGCGCATGCGCCAGGCCGCGCCAGTCGTTGAAGTCGCCGGCCACGATCAGCGGTGCGCCTTCGGGTACCTGCTGCGACATGACCTGGCCCAGGCGCTGGATCTGCTGCTGGCGCTCGCGCTCGCGCAAGCCCAGGTGCACGCAGATCACGTGCACCTGCGTCTGGCCGGGCAAGTCCAGCACGCAGTGCAGCAGGCCACGCGCCTCGGGCGCCTGCGTTGCGCCTTCGTGCGGCATGTCATGGTTGTGCCAGCGCACGATGGGGAACTTGGACAGCACCGCGTTGCCGTGGTCGCCCTCGGTGTAGACCGCGTTGCGGCCATAGGCATGCTGGTGCCACACGGTGTCGGCCAGGAATTCATAGTGCGGCGCGCTGGGCCAGTCGGCCACGCGGGCGCCGTGGCCGGCATGCCGGCCATGCACCTCTTGTAACAGCACCACGTCGGCCCCCACCGCGCGCATCGCGTCGCGCAGCGCGGGCAGCACGAAGCGGCGGTTCAGGCTGCTGAAACCCTTGTGGATGTTGATCGTCAGCACGCAAAAACCACGCGGGCCGAACGGAGCCGAGTTCGAGGCAAGCATGCAGCCAGTCTCACCGGGGCGCCAGCGCGGCTGCGTCGTCCGTCGCAGCACCAGGTTGTAGGACGGCGCCTCGGTAAAAACTGCGCGATGCCATGCTAGGGTCGTGCCATGCGTAATTCCGGCCGGGCGATGCATGCTCGGTCGGCTTCAATCAGGAGAGCCCAGCATGACCTTGTTCCATGACCACCGCCGTGCGCTGCTGGCCGCGACCGCTGCCGCCTGCCTGCTCGCCGCCGGCGGTGCACTGGCCCAGGCCAGCGTGCCGGTGCGCGTGGCCTCGAAGATCGACACCGAAGGTTCTCTGCTTGGCAGCCTGATCCTGCAGGTGCTGGAAGCAGGTGGCATCAAGACCCAGAACAAGCTGCAGCTGGGGGCGACCAAGATCGTGCGTGGCGCGCTGGTGGCTGGCGAGGTCGACATCTACCCCGAGTACACCGGCAACGGCGCCTTCTTCTTTTCCGACGAAAAGAACCCGGCCTGGAAAAACGCCAAGGCTGGCTACGAGCAGGTCAAGGCGCTGGACCAGCAGAAGAACAAGCTGGTCTGGCTCACGCCGGCGCCGGCCAACAACACCTGGGCGATCGCCATCCGCAAGGATGTGGCCGCGGCGAACAAGCTGAAGTCGCTGGAGGACTTCGGCAAGTGGGTGGCCGGCGGCGGCAAAGTCAAGCTGGCCGCATCGGCCGAGTTCGTCGAGCGGCCCGATGCGCTGCCGGCCTTCCAGGGCACCTACGGCTTCAAGCTCTCGCAGGACCAGATCCTGACGCTGGCCGGCGGCGACACCACCGTCACCATCAAGGCCGCCGCCGAGCAGACCTCGGGCGTCAACGCTGCAATGGCCTATGGCACCGACGGGCCGGTTGCTGCGCTGGGCCTGCAGATCCTCGAAGACACGAAGTCGGCGCAGCCAATCTATGCGCCGGCGCCTGTCATCCGCGCCGAAGTGCTGGCCCGCCAGCCGCAGATCGCCCAGCTGCTGGCTCCGGTCTTCCAGTCGCTGGACAGTGCCACGCTGCAGGCGCTGAACGCCAAGATCGCGCTCGACGGCCAGGACGCGAAGAAGGTAGCCGCCACCTACCTGAAGGCCAAGGGCTTCATCAAGTGAGCGTGGCCCTGCGCCCGGCCAATCGGGTGCTGCTGGTGTTGGTGCTGGCGGGTCTGGTTGCGGCACTCTCTTTGGCGTTCGTGACGCAGGCACCGAACCGGCTGGTGTCGGGCGTGGGCGTGCCGTTGCGCACGCTGTTGCATGGCGCGAACTGGGCGCTGGTCGGGGGGCCTTTTGCGTTGCTGGCGCTGGCCGTCTTTTGGCAGCCTTCGGTGGCCACGCAGGGCCTGGTGACGGCCGCTGCCGCGACGCTGTTGGCCGTGCTGGTCTGGCTGGCCGGCGCACATGCGACGCAAATGGCCGACGCCGCGGAAGCGGCCGGCAACAGCGCCGGGCGCACCTCGTTTGGCGGCGGCTTCTGGGTGTTGACGGTGCTGTGCTGGCTGGCCGCGGCGGATGCGGTGCAGCGGCTGAAGCTCGCCCCACTGGGCCGCACGTTGGCGCTGGCTGCGGTGCTGGCGCCAGTGGTCGTGTTGGCGGCATCGGGCGAGTTGGCTGCGCTGTCGCTGTTCAAGGAATACGACAACCGGCAGGACGTGTTCGACGCAGCGCTGTGGCGGCATGCGCAGATCGTCGGCGTCACCTTGTTGCCCACCTTGCTGCTCGGCGTGCCGCTGGGCGTGGCGGCGCATCGGCATCCGCGTTTTGGCGCACCGCTGTTTGCGCTGTTGAACGTGATCCAGACGGTGCCGTCCATCGCGCTGTTCGGCCTGCTGATGGCGCCGCTGGCCGCGCTGGCTTTGGCGCTGCCAGCGCTGGGCATCGGCGGCATCGGCCTGGCGCCGGCGGTCATTGCGCTGACGCTTTATTCGCTGCTGCCCATCGTGCAAAGCACCTTGACGGGGCTGCGCGAGGTGCCGGCAGCGGTGGTCGAAGCAGCGACCGGCATGGGGCTTACGCCGCGCCAGGTGTTCTGGCGCGTGCAGGTGCCGCTGGCGCTGCCGCTGCTGCTCTCGGGCTTGCGGCTGACGACGGTGCAGGCCATCGGCCTGGCCGTGGTCGCCGCGCTGATCGGCGCCGGCGGGCTGGGCGCCATCATGTTCCAGGGCCTGCTCAGCAGCGCGCTGGACCTGGTGCTGCTGGGCGTACTGCCGGTGGTGGCAATGGCTGTTGCGGTGGACGCGCTGTTCGCGGTGTTGACCCAATGGGCACAAAGGCACCAGCCATGATCGAGTTCCTCGGGGTCAGCAAGTCCTTTGGCGACGCGGCGGCAGTGCGCGACCTGTCGCTGAGCATTGAACGCGGTGAGTTCACGGTGCTGATCGGCGGCTCGGGTTCGGGCAAGTCGACCACGCTGAAGATGATCAACCGGTTGATCGAACACGATGCCGGCCGCATCCTGTTCCAGGGCCAGGAGATCCGCAGCTTCAAGCCCGAGGACATCCGCCGCCGCATGGGCTATGCGATCCAGTCCACCGGGCTGTTCCCGCACTGGACCGTGGCGCAGAACATCGCCACCGTGCCGCAGTTGTTGAAGTGGCCGGCGGCGCGCATCGCCCAGCGGGTGGCCGAACTGCTGGGCCTGCTGGGCCTGCCGCCCGATCAGTACCAGGGGCGCTACCCGCACCAACTCTCCGGCGGCCAGCAGCAGCGCGTGGGCGTGGCTCGCGCGCTGGCGGCAGACCCGGAAGTGCTGCTGATGGACGAGCCGTTTGGCGCGCTGGACCCGATCACCCGCGGCGCACTGCAGCAGGAAATGGCGCGCATCCACCGCGCCTCCGGCAAGACCATCGTGCTGGTGACGCACGACATCGACGAAGCGCTGGGCCTGGCCACGCGCATCGTGCTGCTGGACCAGGGCCGCATCGTGCAGGCCGGCACGCCAACCGAACTGCTGCGCCGCCCCGCCAACGATTTCGTGCGCGACTTCCTCGGCCGCGGCGAGATCGGCATCAAGCTGCTGGGCCTGGAAACCGTGGCCGCTCGTGTGCGACCCAACGAGCTCGCCGAGGGCGAGCCGATCGCGGCCACCTTGAGCCTGCGCGACGCCCTGTCGGTTTTCGTCGCCCGGAGTGTCGAGCGGCTGCCGGTGGTGGACGCACAAGGCCGTCCGCTCGGCACGCTGCATTTCGCCGACCTGCTGCACAGCGCCGTCTGAGCACAATGGTCCGCCTGTTGCGCCAACCCTTGCCCTGGGCGCTGGCCGCACTGCTCGCGCTGACCTGGGGCATGCCGCTGCTCAAGCCGCTGTTCGCTGCCGCCTTCCCCGCGCTGGACCGGCCGCTGTACGAGCAGGACACGTTCGCCCAGCTGGTCTGGGCGCACCTGCAGGTCGTCGGCCTGTCCAGCGGCATCGCGGTGCTGCTGGGCGTGTCCGCCGGCCTGTTCGTCACCCGCCAGGCCGGGCGCGAATTTCGCCCATTGGTCGAGACCGTGGTCGCGATGGGCCAGACCTTCCCGCCGGTCGCGGTGCTGGCCGTGGCCGCCCCGCTGATCGGCTTCGGCGAGGCACCCGCGCTGATCGCGCTGACCCTCTACGGCCTGCTGCCCATCGTGCGCAACACCATCGCCGGCATCGAAGCCGTGCCCGCCAGCGCCCATGAAGCCGCCGAGGGCCTGGGCATGAGCAGCTGGCAGCGGCTGCGTCAGGTCGAACTCCCGCTCGCGCTCCCGGTCATGCTCGCCGGCATCCGCACCTCGGTCATCATCAACATCGGTACCGCCGCCATCGCCTCCACCGTCGGCGCCAAAAGCCTGGGCTCGCCGATCATCGTCGGCCTGAGCGGCTACAACACGGCGTATGTGATCCAGGGCGCGATGCTGGTCGGCCTGCTGGCCATCGTGGCGGATCTGGGGTTCTCGGCGCTGGCGCGGTGGGTGAGCCGTTGGCGCATGAGCGAGGCGGGCTGAGCGCGACCAACTTCAAGTTCGCGGACGTTTGGCGTGCAAATCAACGGCTTAGCCTCTCGGCCCTTCGACCTGCGCCCTGATTGAAGGCCGAGCAAGGCAAGGCCTGCAGTTGCGTCTGCCTGGGCTGCAGGCGACCACACCCCCCATTTGGGTTGTCCGATAGCGACCCGATGGCGCTCTTGGCTGCCGATGAATCAACTCCGACACTCCCCCAGTCGGTATGACGAACTGCGCTCACAGAGGAGTCGGGATATGTTGCATTCTCCAGGTCGCCTCAGTGTTGGCGTGCTTCACGAGTCCGAAGTGATTCGCCAGGGTCTTGCTGCCATGGTCAGCGGGCACCAAGGTCTTGACCTCAGGGGCCCTGGTGTGGGCCAGGGCACACCGGTGCCTGAGGAGCTCTTGTCTGCCCGCGTCTTGCTGACGAGCCAGGACCTCGCTTTGGAGCTCCTCGAGCAACTCCTGCCATGCCGGGAGGGGCCTGCAATCATCGTTGTGGCTTCCTCTTTTGGGGACCAGGCAGCGCGAGCCCTGATTCGAAAAGGCGCCCGCGGGCTGCTGCTTCTTTCGGTTGCTTGTGACGAACTCCAACAGGCGGTACTGCGTGTTGGTGCGGGGCGTCGCCATATCACTCCGCCAGTGGCGTCTGTGATGGCGGAGCACGTTGGAGCCCCAGGTTTGACTTGCCGAGAGGCCACGCTGCTGGAACTGCTCGCTAGAGGCATGTCAAACAAGGCCATTGCCAGGGTATTGGGCATTTCAGACGGCACGGTGAAGACGCATGCAAGGTCGATCTTCTCGAAGCTTGGTGCCAGCAACCGGACGCAGGCTGTCGCCATGGCGGGCAAGCGCGGCATCCTCAAGTTGGGCGCCGACTTGCTGGACGCTCAGCCGGACGGTGACCCGTCCCTGGTGTCAGACGTGTTCTCGTGGGCGAACAGAGTGACTCGGGGCCGTCAATTGGCAGGGGCTCCGTCGGTGGCCGCCTGACTCCTCCCGCAATGAAGACTTTTCACAACGCGGCATCTCGCCGCAATTTTTTCAGGAGTGCCGCATGGCCAAGGTTCTGGTTCTTTACTACTCGTCCTATGGACACGTTGAACAACTGGCCCAAGCGGTCGCCGAAGGGGCCCGCGCTGGCGGAGCTTCCGTCGTGGACGTCAAGCGTGTTCCCGAAACGGTCCCTGAGCAAATCGCAAAGGGCGCGCACTTCAAGCTGAAGCAAGCCGCTGCTGTGGCAACGGTGGCTGAGCTGGAGCAGTACGACGCCATCATCGTTGGAACGCCAACTCGCTACGGCCGCATGGCTTCGCAGATGGCTGCGTTCCTTGACCAAACCGGTGGCCTGTGGGCCCGCGGCGCGCTGAACGGCAAGGTGGGTGGTGCGTTCACCTCGACAGCCACTCAGCACGGTGGGCAAGAACAAACGCTGTTCTCGGTCATCACGAACCTCTTGCACTTTGGCATGGTCATCGTTGGCTTGCCCTACAGCCACGCCGGGCAGATGACCGTGAGCGAAATCGTTGGCGGCTCACCATACGGTGCTTCGACGGTGGCTGCCGGCGACGGCTCCCGTCAGCCCACGGAGATCGACTTGGCAGGCGCGCGTCACCAGGGCGAGCAGGTGGCCAAGACTGCCGTCAAGCTCTTCGGCTAATCGACAGACGGCACATCGGCCAGCCACGCTGCAGCTGGCAGCTGCCTGACAGACTGGCCGATGGCCGGGGCACCACTGAAGGAAAAGCTGACCGCCAGAAGGACAGCTGCGCTCAAGCCAGCGATACAACGCCAGCCCGGGCTGGCGCACCGTGGCTTCGGCCAAAAGTGATGAACGGTCTCGGGGTGGGCTGGGTTGGCAGCGACGTGAGCTTTCACAATCTCCCAGATGAAGAGGTTGAAGCTTCCGACCTTGCTGCCGTCGTGCAGCTTGCACTCGAAGTTGGCATATGCCTCCCCGATGAGTGGTGCATCGACATCGTCGGCACTCTGGGCCGTGAGTCCAAAATGCTCGAACTTATCGAGTCCTTGCCGGTCGTGTTTCCGATGCCAGCTTCCTGCGATTACCAGGGTTGGTCGGTAGGCAGCACGAACAGCTCGGCCACGTCGACGTGCGCCGGAGCCTGCAGGGCGAACAGCACCGTATCGGCGATGTTGTCGCTGCTCAGGAAAGACATCTGCTCGCGCAGGCCCTCCATCTGGTCGCGGTAGCCCTTGTCAGTGATGTGATTGAACAGCTCGGTGTCCACGGCGCCGGGCTGGATGCTGGTGACGCGGATGTTGTGCTTCTTGCCAACTTCCAGGCGCAATGCCTCGGTGAAGGCAGACACGGCGTGCTTCGTCGCACAGTACACAGCCAGACCCGGGAACACCTTGCGGCCGGCGATGGACGACGTGTTCACGAAGTGACCAGAGCCGCGCTTGATGAGCTGCGGCAGTGTCGCCGCGGTGCTGTTCATCAGACCCTTGACGTTGACGTCGACCATGCGGTGCCACTCGTCGACCTTCAGTGTCTCGACGTCGGAGATGGGCATCAGGCCAGCGTTGTTGAAGACGATGTCCAGACCGCCATAGGTCTCGACCAGCTTGTTGACGCCTGCTTCAACGGACCCACGGTCCACCACGTCCATCTGGATGGCGATGGCTTCGCCGCCGGCGGTCTTGATTTGGTCGACCAGCTTGTTCAGCCGGTCCAGGCGACGGGCGGCCAGGCCGACCTTGGCGCCAGCGGCAGCCAGCTTCAGAGCCGTTGCAGCGCCGATGCCACTCGAAGCACCGGTGACCAGAGCGACTTTTCCATTGAGTGTCATGACAGTTCCTTTCGGCAGTTGGGTTGGAGGTCGCGGTGGCTACGAATCGCTTGTCTTCCGTAGCTGCCACGGTTCCCATGGTGCCGATGGATGTTTGCTTGGTCGCTCGTGGTTTTGCTCTCGATATCGAAGTTTTGCTGCCGGCTCTCGGGGGGGGCTCAGCGAACGCTTCGATAGTCGCTTGGAAGCACGCCAACCTCCTTGCGAAACACCTGCGCAAAATGGCTTGGACTGGCGTACCCCACCTCCAAGCCCACTTCCACGATTGGCATGTCCGTTTCTCTCAAGAGACGACGTGCGCGTTCCATGCGCAATCGGGTGAGGTACTGCGACGGTGAGAAGCCAGTGCTCTTTTTGAAGGCGCGAGAGAAGTGCGAGTCGCTCAGCTGAACCTCACGCGCCAGACGGCTCAGGTCAAGCTCTTGGTCAAGACGCTCCTGCATTGCGTGAAGAACGCGGTGCATCTTGAATGCCGGGAGGCCCCCATGCGGTGTCGCCGGAACCTGCGCCTCGCTCGCATAAGAGCGAACCAGGTGAACAGCCAGGCTGCTCGCCAGGCCCTGGACCAGCATCGTGCTGGGCGTGCGCCTGTCAACAAGCTCGTCGCGAAGCATGCGCAATTGATTGCTGATGATGGCATCGCTGCCGCCGGAGATTTCGCGTAGCTGCACGGTCCCAGCCTCTGGCCCGAGGACGTCGATGACGGCCCGGCGAACGAGTGGCAGACCGAGGTAGACGTGCATCACCCGGAACGGCTCATGGGTGAGCGTTCGCCAGCGCAGCTCGCACGGGCGGGGAGACGTTTGAAGGAAGAAGTCGCCCTCCCTGACCTCATTGGCCATCCATTCGCCCTGCAGTGGTCGCTCCTCTACCAGCGCGGTTCCCGACACGACCCACACGATGAGTGGCTCCGGAACAGCCGGTATCAGGAGACTGTCCTGAACAGGCCTGCGGGTGTACATCTGGACAAGGAGGTCACGCCATGGCGTTCCCTTGCTGGTCGCAATCAGTTCGCCGGGAACACGTTCGTCGAGTGCCTCGGCGGTGCCAAGTTCGAAGTCCATGGTTCCTCGCACTTCAGTTTTCGGTCAGTTTGCGCGGCGGGGCACGGGCGCCGCGTCAGGCATTTCCATGTCGGCGCCAATTGGCCGTGGCTCGGAAATATCCCAGGCGCGCTGCCCGCGCCATGCGCAACGGAATGGCATCGTCCTGCAGGTGCCTCTATACAGGGAGCGGCGTGAAAGGGAAACGCGCTTGCTCCTCGCCGCGATTCAGTGAACCCCGCCCTTTCGCTCCGCCAGCACCTCTTGGACGGCCAGTGCTGCGTTGATGGCTCGCGGAAAGCCGGCGTACGGGGCGGTGTGGATGACCAGTTCCACAAGCTCCTCTCTGCTGCCCCCGACGTTAAGAAAACCGTGGGTGTGCACTTTCAGCTGGGGCCTGGCGTTGCCCATCGCCGCCAACGCTGCAACCGTTACCAGCTCACGTGTGTGCAGGTCCAGGGCCTGACGCGTGTAGATGTCGCCGAAGGCGAACTCGATGATGAATCGTCCTAGGTCGGGCGCAATCGCGGCAAGAGACGCGATGACTTTCTCTCCCGCTGAGCCGTCAATCGCTCCCAACGCTGCCAGGCCGGCTTGGTAGCGCGTGTCACTCGGCGCCTTGGAAGCATCGGGAACAGTTGGCAGTTAAGCCGGCTGGAGGATGTCGCGGAGCGCAGCCACGCCGTTCAGCGCAGCGGGAAAGCCGGCGTAGACCACGAGATGGGTCATGACCTCCACCAACTGCGCCGCCGAAGCCCCGACGTTCAGAGCGCCCCGCAGGTGGAACTTGAGCTGCGGTTCAAGGCCGCCCACGGCTGCGAGCATGGCGACCGTTGCCATCTGGCGCTGCAGGAGCGTCAGGCCAGGCCTCGCGTAAACCTGCCCATATGCAAACGAGATGGCCAAGTCGGCGAGGTCCGGCGCCACGTCGCGCAGCGAGGCGATGATGCTTGGCGTATCTGTTGCCTCGATTGTCTTGAGAATTTTCAGGCCAGCGTCTCTTGTTGTGTCCGATGACATGAATTGCTCCTTGTCCCTGTGCGAGTTCATTGGCCACCTGCATCGCGCAGGCGAGAGACGTCCTTGGATGGAGGAACGCCAAATAGCCGGCTGTACTCACGACTGAATTGGGAGGCGCTCTCGTAGCCAACCGTGTAGCCTGCGCGCGAGACTTCAATCCCTTCGCTCAGGAGCAGACGCCTTGCTTCCTGCAAACGAAGCTGCTTCTGGTACTGAAGTGGGCTCATCGACGTCACTGCACGAAAATGGTGGTGCAGCGACGATGTGCTCATGCAGCAATCACGCGCCAGTTCATCTACCTTCAGCGGTTCGGCGAAGTTGGATTTGAGCCAGGAAACGGCGCGCAACACCCGGCTGGCGTGGCTGTCGGTTCTTGCCACTTGGGCCAGTCGTTCGCCCTGTTCGCTGCGCAGCAGTCGGTACACCAGTTCACGGGCCGCCAGCGGCGCCAGCATGGCAGCATCTTCCGGCGAGTCGAGCAGCCGCATGAGGCGTATGGCTGCGTCCAACATGCCGTCCGTGACCTTGCTCAGGAACAGACCCCGCGAGGTTTTGGCTCGGGGAACCGCCGGAGGGCCGAGTTGCAGTACCAGCTCTGATACTTCTGCTGGGTCCAGGTCCAGACGGAAGCACAGGTACGGCGCATTGAACGTTGCGTGGGTGACCTGGGCGCTGATGGGCAGGTCCGTGGAGAACACCAGGAATCTGGATGCATCGTAGGTGTAGACCTCATCGCGCAACATGACGCGCTTGCCACCCTGGGCGATGATGCAGACAGCGGGCTGGTGCAATGCGTGGACCAGTTCCTCGCTGGGAGCGGACAGCTTGATGGCCGACAGTCTCGGAATGGATGTCGGGCAGATTCCTTCTTGAGGGGCATGTCGCTCGACCAACCCGGCGAGCTCGCGAATGCGGCCCGCGTCGGGCGGCGGGAGGTTCGGCACGGCGGCGAATCGAGGCGCCGCAGCGGTTGAAGCGATGTCTTGAGTAGCCATGGCTGAACGTTGCTGTGTAGGAGACTTTCAGGGATGGGCGACGACTGGAATGGGCAAGCCAAACTCGGCAAGCCGGCCTGGCGACATTAGCAGGACGACGCGCTCTCATCCAAAAGGGGTAGGGAGGCCTTGGTGTTCCCGAAAGCGCCTGACGTCCCTGGCTGGTGGTGCGCCGAACATGCGGGCGTATTCGCGGCTGAATTGAGAAGCGCTCTCGTAGCCGACGCGATGACCTGCACTTGCCGCGTCCAGTCGCTCGGCGATGAGCATGCGTCGGGCTTCTTGCAGTCTCAGGTTCTTCTGATACTGCAGCGGGCTCATCGCGGTGGCTGCCTTGAAATGGGTGCGAAGCGCGGAAACACTTAGATGGGCCATCTCGGCCATCCTGTCCAGTTCCAGCGGTCCGTGGTAGTTCTCGCGGAGCCAATCGATCGCCCTGGCTACGCGATGGCTCGCGCTGTCCGTCAGCGCCAGCTGTGCGAGTTGGTGGCCACAAGGGCCTCTGAGCAGCCGATACAAGATTTCGCGAATGGTCAGCGGAGCCAACGGCTTAATGTCCTCCGGCGTATCCAGTAGCCTCACCAGTCGCACCATGGCGTCGAGCAGCGAGGGGGTGACGTCGGCGGTCACGATGCCGCGAGAGGCGCCTTGCTTGAGGGTCTGGCTCTTCATGCCCATGCCAAGCATCAGCGAGGCCAGTTCCTTGGTGTCGTATTCCAACCGGATGGCGAGATACGGCAACTCGGGTGTCGCGTCGATGACTTGACCGGAGACCGGCAAATGCTGAGACACGACGAGGTACGTGTTCGGGTCGTAGACGTAGGCCTCGCCGCCGAGCAGGAGCCGCTTGCTGCCCTGAGCGAGCATGCACACAGCAGGTTCATGGACAGCGTGAACCGGGTGGTCGACTCGGTGCACGCGTATCAGCGTCAGGCGAGGGACTTTCGTGAAGAAGACGCCTTCACGAGGTGCGTGCCGCTTGATGCACGCTGCAAGTTCCGCCCTGCGCAACATGACCTGCAGGACCGAATCTTGGCGTTCCTGGCGCATGGAAGTTGCGGTGTTGCTGGACATGGCGCCAGCTTAGAACTCTGCGCACTGATTTGGGCGCATCGTGGGTCTTCGCAAGCGCCGAGTGCAAGCATCCGCGAGAAATAGACAAGTGACCTTTTGGGCCCGTCATCGCAAAGCCACGCAGTTTGCAGGAACAGGCAAATTGGCAAGCCAATCCGGCCAATGTCATCGTGCCTCGCTTCCTAGACTTCTTCTCATCCCACGCAACGAATCGTTGGAGAGATGCGATGAAGCGAGAAACCTCAACTTACGGAATCACGGTCCTGCTTTCCGTTGCTTCGGCGGTGATGTGGGCCGCACCGGATGCCGCATGGGCCGCCCGGGGCAACAGTTCTGAACCCCAAAGCACAGGATCAACCATGAGCACGACAGCCACGCAAAGCCATTCCGCCAAGACCGAGCGTCACGACAGCCACCCCTACGCGGGCATGTGGGTCACCGCGGACGGCTACATCCGGCATGAACTTCTTTCGAATGGTCGTTACGACGAGGCCCGTGGAAAGAGGCAGAGCGCGTACCAAGGTCGCTACCGCGTCACGGGCAACCACATCGACTACGTCGACGACACCGGCTTCACCGCCGACGGGGAGTTCCGCGATGGCGTTCTTCACCACGCAGGGATGGTCTTGTACCGCGAGGACAAGCGCGATTGACCCGGACTCTCGGCTCGATTCGGGCGCTTCAGGTCGCTGGAGCGCCCGAAGTCGTTTCGGGCGCCCGAGCGGCCATGTGGAAGCGGTAGTAGCCCACGCAATTGCTGAGCAGGAAACCTGCCTCGGCCAGAACACTCACCCAAGCGTCGATGTGCACGTTATGCGCAATCCAAAGTCCCGACCCGAGCATCATCTGTAGTCGCATCCGGCGGTCCGATGCGTTGAAAGCCGCATGCGTTTGGATGCAGTTTCCAAGCCATGCCAAGCAGCTCGCTGAGGAGAGGGGAAGCGCAACGAATACCGCTGTGGCGGTGAAAAGAAAGATCTGCTCGACGCGTGGTGAGCGGGTTACGCTGCTCACGAGGAATCGCAGGCTTGCCAACAGCATCATGGCCGCCGACGCCCAGGCATCGAGCAACGCATACTGAGCGGCAAGCAGACATGTCGAAGCGCTCAGAGCCGCGAGTACCAGTTCCTTTCGGCGAATCTGGAACGACGCAAGGTCCAGCAGAAACGAAACCGCCGCAAGGCCTTGAGCAAGAATGAAATACAGCTTCACGGACAGCGCCAATGGCAGGTTGGGGAGCCTCATCCTCGTTGCATCGACGGAGGCTGCCATTAACGTTTGTTAAGTCTGCCGCGTATCCGCGACAGCGACACTTCGGTGATGCCGATGTAGGCCGCGAGCTGTTTTTGGCTCAGCAGGCTCGTCCACACGGGGAAGTGCTTGAGGACATATTGGTAGCGCTGCGCGGGGGAATGGAGGAGGAACATCTCCTCCTTGCGTTCCTTGAAAGCGAGCTGCATGCGAAGCAACCGCAGTACTGTGGCCTCTGCGTCCCTGGTATCGAGCCAGCTCAGCGGAATTTCGGTGACAACCGAGTCCTCCGCCGCCTCGATCTGGTAGCTGGCAGGCTGGCCGGTGAGCCAGGACAGATAGAGGAAGCAGAACTCACCGGGGAAGTAGAACTCCTTCACCCTTTCGCTGCCGCTCTCTGTGTAATGGCAGGCCTTCAAGATGCCGCCGTGAACAAACCAGATGCTGTGTTGGTGCTGCCCCTGATGTTGCAAAACGCTGGCTGACCGTATTTCAATCGGCTCGGCCACAAGCGGTGCGGGGAGGTCAGCCCAACCAGGCGCAGATGTAGAAGAGGGACTTCTGCTCACGGCATTTCCTAGACACTGGCGATGCGGGCCTGTGCCGCAGCTGATGCGTTCAGCTCGGCCCAATCGAGCTCCTCCTCGATGACGTGGAAAACGTCGTCCTCGATTTCCCCAGAGGCCCTGAGCTCGTGTAGCAAACGCCTCTGGGACCGTAGCGCTTGTAGCCGGGCTTCGTCCAATTCTGTGACGGTGGAGGCCTCAGCAGGGTTGCTCAGAGCGCGGCGGTCGGCCCGGAGCTCTTGAATGACTTCTGCTACGCCCGGTTTGTGGGTCTCTTGCCCTTCGAGCACTTGGAGAGCGGCGTCGACCAGCCTTGTCCTGGCAGAAGCGAGCTCGTGCTCAAGCGAATGATCGGGCTGTATGCCCAGCCGCTTGATGAGCGGGCCCAGGGTCAGACCCTGCAAGACGAGAGTTCCCAACACCACCGCGAAGGCCGCGAGCACGATGGTGTCGCGACCTGGGAAGTCCGCGGGGAGGGCAAAAGCTGTCGCTAGCGTGACCAAGCCACGCATGCCGGACCACCCGACCAGCACGCCCACTCGTTTGGGCGCCACCGGGACTTCAACGCCCAGGCGTTCGAACGCAGGATGGAGCGCGCGGATGACGGTCCCATAGGCGAGCACCCAGGCCAGACGCACGACGATGACGGTGCCAAGCACGGCCCCAGCGAAGGCAAGTGCATCCATGCGCGCTTGACCGGACAGTTGGGCAATGATGTTGCGCGCTTGGAGTCCCATCAGCAGGAATGCCAAAACATTCAGCGCGAACACTGCGGCGCCCCATACGGCGTACGAGTGGACGCGGTCGCGGGCGTTGCTCCGGGAGGGGAAGTAGCGGGCGACGGTCATGCCGAACACGACGACGGCAATGATTGGGGAAATCTTCAGATGTTCTGCAATGAGCCATGCGCCGAAGGTCATCACGAACTCGACGATGGTGGCCGACATCGTGCCGGCCACGATAGGGGCCAGATGCACGAAGGCTTTGCCGAGCAAGTACCCCAGCAGGGCGCCAGCTGGTACCGACGCGGCCAGAATAGGTAGCTGAGATGAGATGGCCAGGTGCGGGGTCATGGCTGCCGCGGCGGCCGCGCCGAAGATGAGTAGCGCCACGGCATCATTGAGCAGGCTCTCGCCGTTGATGATGGACAGTGTCCTGCGTGGGATACGGAAGTTCTGCATCACGGTCGTTCCAGCCACCGCATCAGGCGGAGCGACGATGGCTCCAAGGGTGATGGCCGCAGCCAAAGGCAGGCCTCCGTGAGCCCATCCCACCCAAGCAACAGCCGCCGTGGTGAGAAGCACCGCCACCACGACGAGCGCGGTCAACGGCAACCAGTTTCTGACAAGTTCCCGCGGCGAGGTGTCGTAAGCCGCATCGAGAAGCGCCGGGGCGATGAAGAGGACCAGTGCCAGATGAGGCTCGATGCTCACTTGCGGCGCCCATGGCAGCAGCCCCGCCACCGCGCCCGCGAGCGCGAGCATGGAGGGATAAGGCAAGGACATGCGTCGTGATACCTGTAGCAGCAAGACCGCCAGGGCAAGGAGAAGAAGCATGTTTTCGAAGAGTTGCATGGCCGCCACCGTGTTGTTCCGCAAGCACGCGGGCTCATGGGCAATGTCCGCGCTTTGTCGTCACTCTACAAAGCGGGGCCATGTTCGACTTGCCCGTTCGACCAAGCTACTTGTCGCTTCGTGCAAGCATTGGTGGCGCCTTGCCAGTCTGCAGATGGTGAGGGTCGCTTGAGCTGTTTGCAGAAATTGGCAAGCGGATGCAGCGTTTTAGGCAGGTGCCGGTCGGCGGTGATTCCTAGACTTTCTTCACCTCATCAGCGAGGTTCAACTGAAAGGAACCACCATGAACACCCAACAGAACGTCGACCGCATCCGCGCCTTGTATGAAGCCGTGAACACCAAGGACTTGGAGACCATCGCTGGCTTCGGTGCTCCCGAGAGTGAATGGCTGGATGTCCCGTTCAACTTCACCTCTACCGGTGTCAATGCCATCATTGACCCGTGGAAGAGCTGGTTCAATATCTTCCCGGATGCGACCTGCGAAGTGCGCAGCCTGACGGCCCTTGGGGACCACGTCGTCGCACAGGGCATCGGCCGCGGTACCCACGAAGGTGTCTTTCACTCACCGGCCGGCACCATCGAACCGACAGGCCGCAAGATGCAGGTGAACTTCTGCGATGTCTACCAACTCAAGGACGGGAAGATTGTCCGTGCTGACAGTTACTTCGACTTCTATGGCCTGCACAAGCAGCTGGTTCAGGACCTCGCCGTTGCCGCCTGATCACTGGCTGTTGAAAGCATCGCGGTTCTGAGCGGCTAGGCCGGGACATCGACTTGATGGTCGGTGCCCGGTCTTTTTCTCTGGGCGCTCATGGCGCTACGGAGCTGCGAAGCTTGCTGGCCGTGACGATGAGGTCAACCACTGCCTTCGGTTGAGACACGAGCACTGAATGGCTGGCCTTGACCTCGACCGTCTGAGCTTTCGCTCGTTCGTACATGAAGCGCTGCAGGTCTGGGCTCACAGTCTTGTCGTCGGTCGTGACGAGGGCGTAGGTCGGCTTCAGATGCCAAGCTGCGGTTTGCAGCTTCGCGCCGAACGCTTCGCCATTGGTCAGTACCTGGTTGGCGGCAGCGAAGTCGGAATAGGACTTGGGCGTGTCGGCACCGATGACCTCACGCCACTTCGACCGGTCGACGTAGATGTAGCCGTCTGGCGTGGCTTGCACCGCCTTCAGGCTTTCCATCGGGTATTTTCCGTTCAGGTCGGCGACGCTCTCTTCGGCGTCGGGAGCATGTGCCGCAACATAGACGAGCGCCTTGACCTTCTCGTCGCTTCCTGCGGCGGTGATGACGGCTCCGCCGTAGCTGTGACCGACAAGGACGACCGGACCGTCCTGCAGCGAAAGGACTCGTTGGGTGGCGGCGACGTCGGCGCCAAAGCTGGTCAGCGGGTGCTGGGCGATGGTGACGTGGTAACCCTTTTGAGATAACTCGCGATAGACCTGTTCCCAGTAGGAGCCGTCAACTGTGGCGCCATGGACCAGGACGACGTTTTTGATGACGGTGTCGGCATGCGCAGGCACAGCTGGCGCGGCGGTCACTGCGCTTGCGACCATGGTGGTGGCGCTGAGGATGGCGACGGCGAGGGCGGGAATTGGCTTCATGGCTTGAATCGGATTTGGTGAGGTGCGTCAGCGGTGGACCGCCCGTGATGGAAGGTCCACCCATCGGTTCAGCGTGCGGTGCTCAAAACGCCGGTCACTTCAGACTTGCGCTCGTCCAGACTCAGCGTGCCACCGCCAAAGGCGACGAACTGCAGCAGCCCGCCGGCCATGGCCAGGTTCTTCAGGAAGTGGAACATCTGGTTCTGGTCGCCCAGTGCGTTGTGGAACAGCACCGCAGAGACGACAGAGAACGCAGCAAGAGCAGCGGCGACCCAGCGGGTGCGATAGCCGAGCACCAGCAGCAGTCCGCCACCCAGCTCGGCGGCCAGAGCACCCGCGTATGCGAGCTCGGGCAGGGGCAGGCCGACCGACGCGATGTAGCCGATGGTGGCGCTCGGAGCCGTCAGCTTGCCGAAGCCACTGACCAAGAAGATGGTGGCGATGAGCAGGCGGCCGAGCAGCGGCAGCACGGACACGTTGACGGGAGTGGAGACGGTATTGGTCGATTGCATGATGAAACTCCTGAATGAAGCTTTGGATTGAAAGGACGTTGGTAAAGAGAAGGGGTAACTTGGGTGAGGTGGGTCTTAGATGGCCCGCCCGCTTGCGCGGAGTTGCTCGCCAAGCCGAGCAATTTCTTGTTCGCCGAGCCGAAGCGCAGCATGGGAGGTGTGAACCGAATACGAGCCCAGCACCAGGTCGTGCGGGTGTTTGCGCGCGGTGCCGAAGATGAAGTCGGAGGCGTGCTCAGCGGTAAGCCGAACCGCCTGGTCGCCTTCTTCGAAGACCACCAACTCATCGGCAATGCGTTCCATGCCGCTCAACAGGGAACCGCTGCCGACATGTAGCCAAGCCACCTGGTGGCTTGGAGGCGGCTGAAGCTCGATGCTTTCGCCTGCGTTCAGTGACACGTGCAGGTACTGGATGCCTTCGGGAGAGTTGACTTTGCTGTGCGCGCCCTGGTACTGGCCAAGGATGACGCGCACCTTGCCCACGACGGGGACTTCGGCAGGCTCGAGGTACTGGCTCTGGGCAGGGGCCAATTCAAGCGCCTCGGGCAAAGCCAGCCACAGCTGGTAGCCGCGCAGGCGCTGGCCGGGCAGCGGCACACCGTCATGCCATACGCCCTTTCCGGCCCGCATCCATTCCACGGAACCTGCCTTCAGCACGCCGCTGGCGCCAGTGGTGTCTTCGTAGCGCATGCCGCCCTCCAGCAGGACTGTCGTGGTTGCAATGCCCGAATGCGGATGCATCGGGAACATCGTCTCGCCGGTCGACTGGAAGTCGAAGTAGTCCAGGAAGACGAACGGCTTGAGATAGCTGCCCGCCATGCCGGGACTCACAAGGCGGTTCACTGGCCCGTGGATGCGACCGCTGGTGCGAGCGGCGATGCCGCGGTGAGAAGTGTGCGCATCGCTGGCCCGGTGCAAAGCCCGTTCAGAGGTACTGGTTTGATGCGGCATTTGGTAGATGGCTTTCATGTCTGTGCTCCGTCTAATGCGATGGAACGAAGCTTAAAAACTGGACAGCCAGCTGGGAAGCCTATATGTTTAGATGGAATCCATCATCGGGAGCGATAGATGCTCGACGGCGTCTCTCTGGACCAACTTCGCACCTTCATTGCTGCCGCCGAGGAGGGCAGCTTTTCCGCCGCAGGCCGCAAGCTCAGACGCGCCCAGTCCGTGGTGAGCCAGACGCTGGCCAATCTGGAGGGCCAACTCCGGGTGACTCTGTTCGACCGTTCAGCCCGGTATCCGGTGCTGACGGAGGAGGGCAAGGCACTGCTGGGCGAGGCCAAGGCCGTCATTCATGGCATGGACAGCTTCAAGGCTCGCGCGCGCACCCTGTCGGAAGGCCTGGAGCCGGAGTTGTCGGTTGCTGTGGACGTGATGTTCCCGATGAGCGCACTGACAGCGGCCGTAGGAGCCTTCAAGGAACAGTTCCCGACAACGCCGCTGCGGATGTACGTCGAAGCGCTCGGCGCCGTTGTGCAACCGGTGCTGGAAGGGACTTGTCAAATCGGCATCGTCGGCTCGCTTCCCGTCGTGCCGGAAGGGACGAGGTCAGAGGCCCTGGCGCAGGTGCCGATGGTGACCGTCGTCTCGCCATCGCACCCCCTTGCGTCCCTGCAGGGCCCACTCAGCTCCAGCGAGCTGGAGCGCCACGTTCAACTGGTCCTGACCGACCGGACCACGCTGAGCGCAGGTCGCAGCTACGGCGTCCTGGCGGCGCAGATCTGGCGACTGGCGGACCTGGGCGCCAAGCACGCCTTTCTGAAAGCGGGCTTCGGCTGGGGCCACATGCCACGCGAGATGGTGCAGCGAGACATCGACAGCGGCGAACTGGTGTCGCTCAGCCTGGAGGTGCACCAGCCGAGCACGCCCAGCATCGCCATGTACGCCGTTTATCGAGGGGACGCGCCACCCGGGCCAGCCGGGCGATGGTTCATCGCCCGGCTCAAGGAGGCTTGAGTCAATGTATCTGCATTGACGATAAATTCCATCGAAACAAAGAGGCTACCGCGATAGGTCCTGCGTCCCTACTGTCCCTACTCTTCGAACCATGCAGCAACGAGCTGCACCACTTCAAGGAGTAGCAAATGGCACCAAAGGATTTTGAGAACAAGGTGGCGCTGGTCACCGGGGCTGGTTCCGGGATTGGTCGCGAGGCCGCTCGGGCCTTCGCAAGCCGCGGCGCAATCGTCGTTGCGGCGGACCTGAACGAGGGCGGCCTTGCGGCCACCCGAGACCTCATTGCCGAGCTCGGCGGCCGCGTGCTGACGGCGCCGATGGACGTCTCCAGCGAGGCGCAGGTACGTGAGCTCATCGCTCGAATCGACAAGGACCTGGGTCGGTTGGACGTGGCGTTCAACAACGCCGGCATCACGGGTCAGGCACACCGCATCGAGGACTACCCCACGGAAGACTTTGACCGGGTCATTTCGGTCAACCTCAAAAGCGTCTTCCTGGGCATGAAGCACCAGATCCCGCTGCTGCGACGCACCGGCGGCGGCGCCATCGTCAACACCGCGTCGGTGGCGGCCTTGACCGGCCCGGGCGGCATGAGTGCCTATGCGGCGTCGAAGCATGGCGTCCACGGGCTCACTCGAGTCGCGGCCATGGAAAACGCCGCGCATGGCCTGCGCATCAATGCCTTGGCCCCTGGCTGGACCGAGACGCCCATGGTCAAGGAAGCCAGTGCCCAGAACCCCGGCTTCGCAGAGCTCGCTACCTCGGCCATCCCGGCCAAGCGCGGCGCCCTTCCCTCCGAGATTGCCGCTGCTGCAGTGTGGCTGGCCTCTGAGGCCTCTTCTTACGTCATGGGTCAGATGCTCGTCGTGGACGGCGGCATGACCATCGGCGGCTTCGAAATCTGAACCTCTCACTCGAAAGAATCAACATGACTGACACCACCAACATCAGCGAGGCCGCCAAGGCCGTCATTCGTCGAAACACCGCCGAAGTGCAAGGTGGCGGCAACTGGGCCCTGTTTGACGAGCTCTTCTCTGACGACTTCCTGGACCACACGCCGCAGCCGAACTGCACACCCGACAAGGCTGGCGCCCTCGGCCTCTACAAGAAGCTGCGCGAAGCATTCCCGGATTTCCATGCGGTCATCCACTGGCAGCGCTCCGACGGCGATGTCGTGACGACCTACAAGACGTATCACGGCACCCACAAGGGCGATTTCCTGGGCCTTCCCGCCAGCGGCAAACCCATCCACTTTGAAACAGTGGACGCCATGCGAGTGCAAGGCGGAAAGATTACCGAGCACTGGGGCGTCGCCAACCTGTACTCGGTCCTGAAGCAACTGAATGCACTGCCGCAATAAGGAGAGCGACATGAACACCAACATCCTGCAGAACAAAGTCGTCGTCGTCACTGGCGGCTCCAGCGGCATTGGCCGTGCCATCGCCATCAATGCGGCCAGGCATGGCGCCAAGGCGGTGGTGGTTTCAGACATCAGCCCGGACCCTCGCGAAGGCGGTGTGCCAACCACCGACGAAATCAAGGCGCTCGGCGTTGCGACGACCTTTGTGAAGGCGGACGTGAGCAAGAAGGAAGAGGTCGACGCGCTCGTTGAGGCGGCCTCCGAATTCGGTGGCGTGGACGTGATGGTGGCCAATGCCGGCATCAGCCTCAAGGCCGACGGCCCCGACGTTTCTGCTGACGACTTCCGCAAGCTTCTGGCCGTGAATCTGGACGGGACGCTCTTCAGCGCACAAGCCGCAGCCCGTCAGATGAAGGCCAACGGCAAGAAAGGCAGCATCGTGCTCATGGCCAGCATGGGCGGACTCTCCGGTGCAGGCATCACGGTCGCTTATTCGACCAGCAAGGGCGGCGTCGTGCTGATGGCCAAGTCGCTGGCTGACGCGCTGGGACCCGACGGCATTCGCGTGAACGCCGTGGCGCCAGGAACCATCGACACCCACCTGCTGCGCACGGCACCGGGCATTGCCGAGGCTGCAGAAGGTTTCCGCCTGCGCACCCCGCTGCGCCGCCTGGGCCAGCCTTCGGAAATCGGCGACGCCGTTGCATTCCTGGGCTCGGACCTGTCGAGCTACGTGACCGGTACTGCGCTGCTCGTGGATGGCGGCCTGCTCGCCGTCATCTGAGCCCGCCAACGCATTCAAAAACTGCGAAAGAAGTCATCATGAACACCACCATCCGTTACCATTCCTACGGCGGCCCTGAAGTCCTGGAGGTCGAGGACAACCCAGACATCGGCCTGCCCGGCGATGGCCAGGTCCGCCTGCGCCAGCTGGCCATCGGCGTGAATTTCATCGATACGATGTTCCGTCAGGGCGTCTTCCCCCTGCCTGTGCCCGCCATTCCCGGCGTCGAAGGCGTTGGTGTCATCGAGGCGATTGGCCATGGTGTCAACAACGTCCAGGTCGGGCAGCGCGTTGCCTACTACCTGGCCCCGGGCAGCTACACCCAAACGCGGCATGTGGACGCCAGTGCGCTGGTCGCAGTGCCCGATGACCTCGGCGCTGAGCAAGTTGCCGCTGTTCTGACCAAAGGCCTGACGGCCTGGGCCGGCCTCAACGGCTATCACAAGTTGCAGGCCGGGCAGACGGTCTTGGTGCAGGGGGCGTCCAGCGGCGTCGGCAGCCTGCTGGCACGTTGGGCCAAGGCGCGAGGTGCGACCGTCATCGGCACCGCGGGCAGCGAACCAAAGCGTGCCGCGCTCGTGGGTGCCATCGACCACGTCTTGGCCTCTGACGCACCCGACTTGGGAGCGCAGGTGCGTCAGCTCGTTCCGACCGGCGTGGACGTGGTCTACGAGTTCGTCGGCAAGGCGACGTTCGATGCGACGCTTGTGGCGGTGAAAGACGGTGGCACCATCGTCTCCATAGGTTCGGCGTCCGGTGCTCCGAATGTCGACAGGGACGCGGTGGCCAAGCGCGGTCTCAAGATGGTCGGCGGCCCAATGGCCACTTACCTGTCCGGCCGTGTCGAGCAGGCGACCAGTGACGTCTTCAGCGCCCTCAAGGCCGGTGTCTTCGGCGAAGTCGCCATCACCACGTACGCCCTGCGTGACGCCGCCAAGGCGCACGAAGACATCGCGGCTCGCGCCAAGACCGGCTCACTGGTACTGCTGCCTTAATTCTGTTGCTCAGCCTCGCTGCAGCTCATGCCTGTGCGTAGGCGGCGGCGGATGTCGACCGTGTTCTCTGGCGCGAGACCATGGCGCGGATGGCTTGGTGTTTTACCGCGGCATCTTTCGCCGGCGAAACGCCGAACCGGCGCGCGTGGTCCCTATTGAAGCGAGAGGCGTTCGCATGGCCCACACATGGCCCACAAGGTGGCCCGCTGGCCTATGCCAAATGGGGTATCTCACGTCGATGCGTTCGTAGGCTTGGTGCGTCCCGCTCGCGTTGGGGACACTGCGACCTTCGCCGCATGCGGAGGTTCAGCGATGTACGGGAGGCAGACCTCAGACCGAGGAATCTGGGTCGTCCATGAATGTGAAGTTGTTCGGAGGGGGCTCGGCGTCATGCTGAAGGCCATGGGCTGTCAAGTGGGCGAGTTCGAGCGTGACGACGAACTGCCACAGCTGCCAAACCGCGCACTCGTGGTTGCGAGCATGACCGTGGTGAAGCGGCTACTTGAAGATGCGGCGCCGACGCCGGTGGTGATAGCGGTCCTGGATGTTTTTGGTGACCTCTCTGCGCGGGAAATGCTGCGCATGGGGGTGAGAGGCCTGCTCCAGGTCGGGACCACCTCGGAAGAGTTGGCTGCGTGTCTGCTGAAGCTGCGTTCTGGCGGACGCTACATTCCTTTGGAACTCGCTGCGGCCATGGCGGAGAACGCGTACTCGCCGGAGCTCACCAGCAGAGAGTTTGAGGTCCTGCAGTGCCTGGCCGCTGGTTTGCCCAACAAGGCCGTGGGAGAGAAGGTGGGAATCACCGAAGGCACGGTCAAGAGTCATGTGACGTCGATCCTCTCGAAGCTGGGTGCTTCGGGTCGCACGGAAGCGGTGCAAATTTCCGTGCGCCGCGGTCTCATTGCAGTTCCTCATCCTGCACGCCTGGCGGCGCGCTCTGCCGGCCCATTGAGGGCTCTGAATACTCGGACTGCTGAGGAACCATCGCCGCCTGCAGCAGAGGCCCAAGGCGAGCGCGATGGCAAGGACGGTATCGGCCGACGCAGGTAGCGACGCCGCAGGCGCCTCGCGGTTCGCCGTCTGCGCGACAGGCTGCCATCGCGCTGCTCGCAAAGCATGGCGCCAAGCCCATAGCGTGCGGACCTGCAGCCTGTCAATTACGAAGGTATATGGCAGCCTAATTTTGTTGTGGTGCTGGAGTTTCCGAGCAAAGAAGCAGTGAAGCGCTTCCATGACTCACCAGAGTACGAACCTTTGAAGAAAATGCGCTTCGGGGCTGCAAGATCCAACGGCATCGTGGTGGTGGAAACGCGGTTCGCATGACGGGCTGGTCTGGTGCCGGTCGCACCTGGGCGACCGTGCTGCCGAATTGACGGCGGCGGCTCGATTCATGCTTGTTCTCTCCCCCGCCCTGAATCCTCGTCCGCGCTGCCAATGGGAAGAAATCTCGTCCGAGTTTTGCTGGTTGGAATTTTTTGGCTTGGCCCCATTCCGGTCTTGGCAGACCCGTCTCCCATTCCACTCATCAGGCAGTTCCAACACTCAGCTTGGCGCCAAGCCGACGGGGCTCCGTCGAGCATTGCTGGCATCACGGAGGACCGTGAGGGCTTCCTCTGGCTGGGCGCCAAAAGTGGCCTCTACCGTTTCGACGGAGCGACGTTCGAACGCTTCAATTCCCTGGGCGGAGTTCGCCTTCCCGCCAACAGTGTCCAATCCGTGCGCGCGTTCCCTGACGGGCGCTTGTTCATCGGATATCAGATGGGCGGCGTGAGCGTGTTCAAGGACGGGGCGCTGAAGACATACGAGCCTGCCGAGGGACTGCCTACCGGCACGGTCCAATTTTTTCGTCAGGCGCCCGACGGCGCAATTTGGGCTGGCTGTGGGCAGGGCATCGCGCGCTTCGACGGGAAAAGGTGGCAGCGGACCGAACGAAAGGACAAGGGGCACTTTGGCCTCCTGCTGGAGATAGACGCGCGCGGCACCATCTTCACTGACGACGCCAAAGGCGTTTGGTATAGGCGAGTCAACGACGAAGACTTCGTTTTCCTGCCGGGGTCTGAGGGTGAGCTCGCGATGGTCATGGCCGGCGCGGATGGTCGTCTATGGATGATGACGGCTGACAAGCGCAAGTTGCGCGAGGTCATGTACAGAGACGGCTCGTACAAGGTCGGCCAGTCTCAACTCGCACTGCCGGCTTCGGCGTACTCGGACCGACTGGTCGTTGATGCCGACGGGGCGGGGTGGGTTCTTTCCGACGAAGGGGTGACCAGAGTCGTTGACCGTTCTGGAGCCGGCGACCTTACACAAGGGACTTTTGAGAGCTTTCCACAGGCGCAGGGCATGTCAGGCGGCACGACGACCTACATGTTCGAGGATTCGAAGAGAAACATGTGGATTGCAACGACGGGAGGGCTGGACCGCTTTCGGCGCGGAGCGGTGCAGATGCAGTTCCCGGTTGCGAACATGCAGTACCCAGTGGTGGCTCGGTCCCAGGCCGGCGGTGCTTGGGTCGGCACTTCAGACGACGGACTGCTCAGGCTGAACAAGGAGAAGGCCGAACTTTTGAAAATCGGCCCGAAGGAGGAAATCTTCGCCATCGCATCGGCGAACGATGGGGGAGCTTGGGCGGCCTCGTATGACCGGCTTTGGCACGTCACCGACGGTCAACGACTCGAGCTCATGCCGCCTGACGGCGTTGGGCCAAGACGAGGCGGCGCGAATCACGACCGCTATCAGGCGATAGTCGAGGATGCTCAAGGGATTCTCTGGGCCTCAATCACCCGCGCGGGCGTGTTCCGGCGAGTGGGAGACCAGTGGCGTCATGCGTCAGAGTTCCAGGGTGTGCCCAAAGGCACGGCGATAGCCATGGCGGCGGAGACGGACGGCGGCGTTTGGTTGACCTACATGGCGGGGCGAGCACGGCGTGTGGGCGCTGACGGGCAAGTTTTATCTGTAGAGGAAGAAGACGGCTTGACGGTCGGGAACGTCCTTTCCGTCCACGCAAGCAGCGCTGGAACCTGGTTTGGGGGGGAGCGAGGCCTGGTCCTGCGAACGCCCGATGGACACATGTTGCCAATTCGCCTGGAAGCGGCGCAGCCGGAGCTCTCGGGCGTGACCGGCATCGCGCTGTCTCCTTCGGGCGACCTGTGGCTCGCTGAGGTCAACGGCGTCGTCAGAATCTCTCAGGCCGAATGGATGCGTGCAGCGACAGAGAAGAACTACGCGGTGAAGGCGCGTCGCTACGACTTCAGGGATGGATTGGAAGGTGCCATCCCGCAGTTGCAGAAGACGCCGACGCTTGTCGTATCGAATGACGGGGTGGTCTGGGTTGCCACCCAGGCGGGACTGGGCCGCATCGACCCCGCCGAGGAGCTTGCATCGAACCAGGCTCCGAAGGCATTTGTCCGGCAGGTGCTCGCCGACGATGCCGAATTGATTCGGCAGCCCGGCCTGCAGGCCCCGGCGGGCGTCTCGCTGCTCCAAATTGGCTACACGGCACCTCAGCTGTCAGACGCAACTCGTCTGCGCTTTGCCTACCGTTTGGTCGGCTACGACAATGACTGGCACGAGGCAGGCAATCGACGTCAGGCCATCTATACGCATCTGCCCCCAGGCAACTACGAGTTCCTGGTGAGGACGACAACGAATGAAGGTTTGGAGGCGGCAGAGCCAGCTTCGCTGAAGATATCCGTGCTTCCGTTCTATTGGCAGACGCGATGGTTCTACGTCTTGGCTGGTGCTGTGCTTTTGGCCTTGCTGCATCTTGCGTATCGACTGCGGCTGCGTGCCGTGGCCTCTTCAGTTCGAGCGAACATCGAAGCGCGGACCATCGAACGGGAGCGCATTGCGCGCGACCTGCACGATACGGTGCTGCAGGGCGTCACCGCGCTCACTTTGCAGGTGAGGGCGGCCGCGGAGCAGCTTCCAACCGAGAACCCGACAAAAGCTCGGCTGGAGGCGGCACTTCAAGGGGCACGCTCAGTGATGCGAGAGGGGCGCGAACGTTTGGAAGGCTTGCGTGGGGCGCCGAACCTGGAGCGCCTGGCCTCGGGCGCGCTTTCTGAGGCTGTGGCCGAAGCATGTGTCGAACTGGGCCGCCTGCATGTTGAGGCCTCTTATCAAGTCGCGGTTGAAGGCGACGAAGTGGGCATGGAGTTCGACAGGGCCGTTGAGGTCTACAGCATCGCGCGGGAGGCGTTGACCAACGCGTTCCGGCATTCGTCTGCGACACGCATTGAAGCTTTGCTCCTGTATACCCCGGGCGCCTTGCGATTGACGGTAAGCGACAACGGCATCGGACTGCCTTCCGACAGAGCAGATGAAGCACTGAAGGCTGGCCACTTCGGCCTCGTCGGCATGCGCGAGCGCGCCAAATCTCTGGGAGGTGCGCTCGAAATCTTGGGCGGCAGCCCTGGTACGACCGTGCAGCTCACCCTCCCTGTGGCTGAACGCTTGCACAAGCCGAGCCAGTTGGTTCAGCGCCGGCGCCGCATCGAAACCACAACAATCCTTCGGGCGGAGCGCCATGCGTCTACAGAGTAGCGACCGGGGCCGGTCAATGCCAACGCTGCGGCCACACAGCCTGAGAGAACGATGGCGTGGAACGGGGAGGCTTCGGTGTACCAAGCAATCGATAGCACAACTGTCGCAGTCACTGCTGCAGCGCGCGTTCGGTAACCTACCAACAGCAGAATTGCGGATAAAAAGCCGAAGAGTCCAACGACTTGGCCATCGCTCAGCTTCACCACAATCCAGATCAGGCAGCAGAACAGCGTGGCTCGTAGCACCAAAAGTCCAAGACTTTTCTCAGCGCCGAAGATGAGGAGGGACGGATGGGACATCCAAAGAGTATCTGCAACCAGGGCAGTGCGCGCATGCCTATTGATAGGCAAGAAATGGAGAGACCAAATGGTGATGCCCACTGATGACCGGGGCCATGCTTCCGCAATCGCACTGTTGGCCGTCGACGACCACCTGCTCATCCTGAATGGCATTGAGGCCGTGGTGCAACAAAGCCCGGACATCTGCTTCGTAGGTGGAGCGACGACGGCGACAGAAGCGGTGGAGCAGCATCGGAAACTGCGCCCTGACGTGACCTTGATGGACGTGAGTCTGCCCGACATCAATGGAATCGAGGCGCTGAAGCGCATACGCGAAGCGGATCCGCAGGCCAAGGTCATCATCCTCACGACCTATCGCGGTGACATGCTGGCAGTCCAGGCGCTCAAGGCTGGCGCATCAGGATTCATCTTGAAAAGTGCTTTGGAGATGGAACTGGTGGACGCAGTGCGTCGAGTCCACGCCGGCGAGAAATTCATCTCCGCCGAAGTGGCTCGCGATATCGCACTTCGTGTGGACGAGCCTGGCCTGTCCGCGCGCGAAGTCGATGTCCTCAAGCGCGTCGCCGCGGGCGGTTCGAACAAGGCCATCGGACGTCAGCTCGAGATCTCCGAGCAAACTGTCAAGGGCCATCTCTGCCGCATCCTCGCGAAGTTGGGGGCCGCCGACCGTGCCCATGCCGTGGCAATCGCCGTGCAGAGAGGTGTTTTGTGCCTATAGCAACCGCTTTCCCGGCACATTGCTTTCCTTCGTCTTCGCTGCGACCTTTCACAGCGCCCTGAAATCTTCTTCGTCAGCGTGCGCGGCGCCGCCGCCTCGTCGGTGGCTGCCCCGTCCGTGTCGGTCACCCTGGACACCGAGTCCAGGAAGCGCGAAAGGTGGTGCGCGCCAATGTCATGAACGCGGAAATGCCGCCTGGTCCGATGGTCCGGGTGCGGATGTTGTTACCCCGGGGCTCTGAGAATTTCGTCGCGGTCGCTCATCGTGAGAGCCAGCGCCAACCTTGCGTTGGCCCAGGCCGTGATGGCGCGTGCCTGGCCGGGATTCCTGGTCCGCAACGAGCAGCGACCTCACGACGTTTTCGGCTGGCCTGGCCGGGGCCTGAAGGCCCGGCGCTCAAGAGGACGCGAAGAAAGTAGGTACCGCACGGTTTGCGGTACAGCCTTGGTGTCGAAATGGAGCCCAAGTGGCACCCCTGGAAAAGAAAAAGGCTTGTAAGTCGTCGACTCACAAGCCTTCCAGATTTTGGTGGCGCTTCAGGGATTCGAACCCCGGACCTGCGGATTATGATTCCGTCGCTCTAACCGGCTGAGCTAAAGCGCCAACAGCCTTCTATTCTAGGGTGGGAAAAGCGAATTGGGCAAGACTTTTGGGAAAAAAGTTTGCCGGGCGGGTTGGCGCAGGGCGCGCTGCAGCGGCGCATCCTGGGAGCGTGGAAGGGGGAGGGAAGTGCGAGCCTGTTGTGGTGACCGGTGACAATAGGCGGATGTTCAGTTTTTTCCGCAAGAAGCCGGCCGCGCAAGATGCCGCCTCGCCGGCCGAGGCCAGCGCCCCTGCCGCTCCGGCGCCTGCCGTTGAAGCGCCGCCAGCGCCATCGGCACCGTCTGCCTTGAACACCT
>NZ_VIDT01000001.1 GCF_006519715.1 Ideonella azotifigens | reverse complement strand
GATCGCCGACAACTACGCCACGCACAAGCACCCCGCCGTGCAGGAATGGCTGGCCAGGCATCCGAGCTTCAACATGCACCTCACGCCGACCTCTGCTCCGTGGCTGAACATGGTCGAGCGCTTCTTCCGCGACATCACGACCGAGCCGCTGCGGCGAGGCGTGTTCACCAGCGTGCCTGGGCAGGTCAAAGCCACCCGCATTGGCGACCGGTTGCTCAACAGACGGAATGGCGCTCCGAATCACTTCAGGTCGCCCAGCTGTCGCGCGCCATGCCGATCAACGAGGGACGACATCCGTGGTGTTCGCACTGGCATGGGTGTTGAAGAACCCACTCGTGAGCGCCACCATCGCAGGCCCGCGCACCGAAGCGCAATGGGATGGCTATCTGCCAGCGCTTGAACTTGAGATCGGCCCCGACGACGAAAGGCCGGTTCAGACAGCCTGGTGTCGCCCGGACATGCCTCCACCCCCGCATCACTGGCCGTGTGCGCGCGATGTCACACTTCGTGACGAATACAGCAGATGATCTTGAATTGGGGCCAGTAGGGCGCCTTTATCTGCTCAAGTGAAGTGGGCGGTGGACGAAGAATGCTTGCTCGATCGAGACAAATTCGCAACCCATCACTACAAGGCCATACGCATGCGAGCGATAACTTTTGCAGACCTACTCAATCGTTGGCCAATCCGTCGAAAGTTTGCCTTGATTGGTGGTTGCGCGGTGCTCATGGCAGCAGTGCCGACGGCGTTGATCATGACCAACCTGGCCAACGAGGAGCGGCGGGTTGCGGCTCAGCGAGAAGGTCTGAGCGAGGCTCAATCGGTGCTGGAGTTGCTGCGTTTGACGCAGCAGCACCGAACCATTGCGGCCATGGCACAGGCGGGTGATGAAGGACAAGTTGCTGCGCTCAAAGGCAAGGCTGCGGAGGTGGATGCCGCTTTAGATCGCCTGCGTGTCCGTTCTGATGAGTTCACGGGTGCCGCAGAAAAGGTGGCGAGCGAATGGATGCCCTTGCGACAGGCTGCCGCAACCGGCTCGATCGATCCCTCCACCAGCCTGGATCAGCATGCAGCCTTGGCAGCCTCGGAGTTGGCATTGCTGGGGCGGGTGGCGGATGTGTCACGGATAGGATTGGATCGTGAGGGCGAGACGCTGCATCTTGCGCAGATGGCGCTTCTGTCCCTCCCCGCACTCACCGAGCGCATGAGCAGAATGCAGGCCGTCAGTGCCAGCGCCTTGTCGCATCGGGGGGTCAGCGGCGCCGATCAAGCCACTCTGTCGCTGCAACTCGATCAAATGCTGTTCCAACTGGACGCTGTTCGTGTGGACTTCCAGCGTGTCGCCCGATCTTTGTCAGCAGACGACAGCGCGCTCAAAGAAGTGGCTGGTTCGGCCTTGGGCTCGGCCCAGGTGATGGGCTCGGTGATCGACCAGACATTTCTGCAGCAACGATTGCCCTCAGGTACATCGGCCGAATACTTCGGCGAAACCACAATTCTGATTGATGCACAGTTCACCATGATCACGCAGTCATTCAACGTGATCAATGCGCTGCTGGCTCGACAGCAGTCTCAATCGCGGGTGACCATGAGTTGGACCATCGCGTTGATGGTGGGAGTCGCAGCTTTGGCAGCGCTCATGCTCGTGGCCATCGCGCGCAGTACGTCACATTCTCTGGCCAAAGCGGTACAGGTCGCACGGCACGTGGCGGAGGGAGATCTGAGGACGGAGGTCGAGGTCACGGGATCAGACGAGGTCGGCCAGTTGATGTCAGCGCTGAGGGACATGAACCTTCGCCTGACCGATGTGGTACGGCGGGTTCGCGATGGCAGTGACAGTGTGGCAAATGCCAGTTCTGAGATTGCCCAGGGCAACCTTGATTTGAGCCAGCGCACGGAGCGCCAGGCAAGCGCTTTGCAGCAGACGGCGGCCACGATGGAGGAACTCGGCGCGAACGTCCGCCGCAACGCCACGGCAGCGGAACGCGCCGATCATCTTGCCCGCGATGCCTCCGAGGTGGCCGCCAGAGGCGGCGAAGTGGTCGCCGAGGTCGTGGACACCATGCGCGTGATCAATGACGGCAGCCGCAAGATAGGGGAGATCATCGGCGTCATTGATGGCATTGCTTTCCAAACCAATATCTTGGCGCTCAATGCCGCCGTCGAAGCGGCCCGTGCGGGGGAACAGGGGCGAGGGTTTGCGGTGGTAGCAAGCGAAGTGCGTTCCTTAGCGGGTCGAAGCGCCGACGCGGCGCGGCAGATCCGAGGTCTCATTTCTGCCAGCGTGGAGCAGGTCGAACGTGGTACAGCGTTGGTGGCTCGCGCAGGCGGCACCATGGACGAGGTGGTGACGTCAATTCGCAATGTCACGTCGCTCATGAGCGAAATCAATGTCGCCAGTGCAGTGCAGCGAACCGGTGTCGCGCAGGTTGGCGAGGCAATCAACTCGATGGATACGTCCACGCAGCAAAACTCCTCTCTTGTGGAGGAATCCGCCGCAGCTGCAGAAAGCCTGAGTCACGAGGCAGCAGCCTTGGTGCAAGCGGTTGCAGTTTTCCGCATCGCCGTTTGAAGCGCGGCCGAGCCATCCCTAACAGCATGCGCAGGCATCAAGCGCGTCCGCGCTTGATCGGCCGAGCCCACGTTACGCGAGATCAACATGATCAAGTATCGCCAAATTCTGCCTTCTGTCTTGGTCGCGTTTTCAGCGGCCATCGCAACCCATTCAGCAACCGCCAAGGACATCACGCTTGTCTACGTTGCCAATAACACCCAATATCCCTATGACGCCGCCGTGGCGAGCGGCTTCAAGAAGGCCTGTGTCGAGCTGGGCTGCAAAGCCATCATCCTGAATCCACACTCCAATGTGGAGCGGCAGGCACACGCCATTGAGGACATGGTCGGGTACAAGGTCGATGGCATCGCTGCGATCGTTGCCGACGCCGGGCAGGCTGTGCAATGGGTGGATGATGCAGCCGGTCACAACATCCCCTTTGTGGCTGCAGCGTCTCAGGTCGGAGATCCGAAAAAGGGCCCCAAGTACGTGTACGAGAAGCTCACGGCGTTTGTCGCCACGGATGACGTCGTGGCCGGGGAACGGGCCGGTGAACTGGCGGTGAAGTTGCTGCCGCACGACCATGCGGGCACCATCGGCGTGGTGGAAGGGGCAGCTGGCTTTTCCGCAGTTACCCAGCGCAATGAAGGATTCCGAAAGGCGCTGGACAAGTCCGGCATTCCTTACAAGATCGTCGCTTCTCGCGCCACGGACTGGTCTCCCGCCAAAGGAGAGGCCGTCTGCAGTGAAATGCTGAAGGCAAATCCCAAGCTGGACCTGCTATTCAGTCATGCCGATGACATGGCGCTTGGCTGCGCTCGCGCCATCCAGGCGGCAGGCGCAAAGACCCGCCTGATTGCCACTGGCGGGGGGTCCGCCTTGGGCAACGAGGCTGTTCGCAGTGGCGTTTTTGATGGGTCGGTTTGCACCCGTCCAGGTACAATTGGCCGCCTCGCTGCCAAAGCCCTTTACGAGGCTGCGACGGGTAAGAACACCGCAAAGGCTCAGTTCTTGACCTACGAGACCCCTTTGATCACCAGAGACACCCTTGCGAGCTGCCCACCTGAATGGTGACCGGTACCTTCAGGACCTGGCCTTCACTCGGTTTGGGCGGACTGCTGCAGCGCTTCGATCACCGTCGCCAATGCCCGCGTCGGATGCCGCCGACTGGTGTAATAGGCATGCAGGCCGGGGAAGCGCGGACACCATTCGGGCATCACCTTCTTGAGACGTCCGGCCTCGACATGGGGCAGGACCATGTCTTCCGGCAGGAAGGCCAATCCATGGCCTGAAAGCGCTGCTCAGTTTCCAGTCGGCGCCAACACAGTTAAGTTCACCCAAGAACAAAGCACTACACTGGCGGCATCGGTTGCGATGCCCGTTGAGCGGCGAGCGAAGCCCGTGCCCGGCTTGCGGCTTCGATGCCTACGCGATCTGCCAGAACCTCGACCAACCGGCCGAGCTGAGCGGCAGTGACTCCGATGTTCATGCTAAAACTTATGTGCGACCGCAGCTGAGATTCGGTGCCTTGCAATGCCGACAGCATGCTGACTGTAGCGAGTTCGCGAGTTTGCCAGTCCAGGTTGTCACGCTCGAAGATGTCGCCGAACAGATGCGTCTTGAGGTACTCATCGGCCGCAGGCACGAACTCGAACAGCGGACCCTTCACGGGGCCGCCAGCGAGCTTGGTTTGATTTGCTGTTCCGGCCGCCAGCAACGCATCGCCCTGTGCAATTGCGCGACTCGGCGTGCGGCCCTGCGCGTCCTGGAGGCCGCGCTGCTTGCGGGCGTCTACGACCTTCATCAACTCGCCCAGGGCATTCAAGCTGCGCGGAAAGCCGGCGTACGCGTAGAGCTGAATCAACACTTCCTTGGCGTCATTCACAGTCATGCCCGCGTCGAGGCCCTGATTCAGCGCGACGACCAAACGGGGCATGTCGCCGGCGGCGCCGAACGCAGCAATCGGAATGATGGCTTGCTGTCGAATCGACAGCGTTTGTGAGGCGGGCTGGGTATTGGACATGGCTTGTGACTCCTGCGCCGGTGCGGCTGCCTGGCAGAACGCGGCCGCGAAGCCCAGCGTTAAGCCGGCGGCGCATCGCCCAAATCGATCAGCGTGCCGTGTACTGCTCATCACTGACCTTCTCCATCCATTCGACATTTTTGCCATTGGCAGTCCCCGTGACCGCGATGTGCGTCATCGCCGTCGTGGGCGAAGCGCCGTGCCAGTGCTTGACGCCGGGCGGACACCACACGACATCGCCGGGACGGAGTTCCTGCACGGGCTTGCCCAATTCCTGAGTTCGACCAAATCCGGAAAGCACAACCAGTTGCTGACCCTTCGGATGGGAATGCCAAGCTGAGCGCGCACCCGGCTCGAAGGTCACGTAGGCTCCCGAGGCGTTGATGTCGCTGCTCGCTGGCCAGATCGGATCGACTCGTACTCGCCCCGTGAAGAAGGCCTCGGGCCCAGTCGCGGATGGTTGAGACCCAGCTCGAGTGATCTGTTGTTGTGCAGCGGCACTCGTTGGGGATGGCTCAACGGCGCCGGCGAGACACGCATGCATCACCGCGAGGCAGCCTGTGATTCCGGTCGTACGTACATTCATCTCGAACTCCTGGTGGGATAGGGTGTGGAGAGCAGGTCAACCGTGCGCTGCCGTGCTGCTCGATGGCCCTTCCAAATACTCGGCTCGGTCACGTGCTCCAACCACTCGACGTTCTTTCCGTCGAACGCCTCGGTCACGGCGATGTGTGTCATGGCCGTGGTCGCGGTCGCGCCATGCCAGTGCTTGTGACCCGGCGGGCACCAGATGACGTCGCCCGCACGGATTTCGACGATTGGCTCTCCTTCGCACTGGGTCCAGCCGCAGCCCGCCGTGACGATCAAGGTCTGTCCCAAGGGATGCGTGTGCCAGGCCGAACGCGCGCCCGGTTCGAAGGTTACGCTCGCACACGATGCCCGTGCCGGCGCAGGCGGACTGTTCAGCATGTCGATGCGGACCTCGCCGGTGAAAAAATCAGCGGGTCCTCTGGCGGATGGCTCCGTGCCGGGGTGTATGAGCTTCATTGGAAGGCCCCTTCATTTTGTTGGGTGCCGCTGCACGATGGTTGCGGTGACAATGGCCGAACTCTATTTGCGAGCACATTGGTTGAGAAGGTAGGAGAATCTGAACACGCTTGTGCACGCCGCTCACCAATGGCCAAAGAAAATCTGAACGATCTACAGGCTTTTGTTGTCGTCGCGCGGGAGCGCAGCTTCACCCGAGCCGCCGCCCAGCTAGGTGTGTCGCGTTCGGGAGTGAGTCACGCCATGTTGGCTCTGGAAGCGCGGCTCGGGGTTCGTCTTCTGACGCGCACCACAAGAAGCGTTTCGACGACCGAAGCCGGCGCCCGACTCCTTGGCGCGGTAGCACCAAGGCTGCAGGAAATCGAGGACGAACTCGGTTCACTCAGTGCGATGCGCGACCGGCCCGCCGGCACCGTGCGCATCACCGCGCATGACCACGCGATCACAACAGCGCTCTGGCCGCGGCTGCTGCCCTTGCTCCGGCAATATCCCGACATCCAGATCGAGTTCAGTGTGGACTATGGATTCACGGACATCGCCTCTCAGCGTTTTGATGCCGGCGTGCGTGTCGGAGACCGGGTGGACAAGGACTTGGTGGCCGTTCGCATCGCACCCGACATGCGAATGGCGGTCGTGGGATCGCCCGGATACATCGAGGGCAAGTCGATTCCGAAGACGCCGCAGGACCTGACCGCCCACCGGTGCGTGAACTTGCGCCTGCCCACCCGAGGCAACCTGTATGCGTGGGATTTCGAGAAGGGAAAGAAGTCCGTCAATGTGAAGGTCGAGGGCCAGACGGTTTTCAACAACACGCCTCTGATGCTGCGGGCTGCTGTCGATGGGATGGGTTTTGCCTACGTGCCGCTCGATCTTGTCCGCCCGCACATCGCCGAGGGCACACTGGTGGCAGTGCTGAGAGATTGGTGGCCTAGCTTTCCGGGCTATCACCTGTATTACGCGAGTCGGCGCCAGATGGCGCCCGCGTTGGCCCTTGTCATCGAAGCGCTCAGGTACCGCGGGCCGACTGAGAGTGCCCGCTTCTGACCGCGAACGCCATTGTCGCCGTGGACCACTGAAGCGCGGCGCTTTCATCACCAGCGAGAAGGCCGGCGAGGGGCTGGCGTTTGCTGGGGGAGTACGGTACCCGGCAAACTTCGGGCACCCGTCCCGCATTGCGCGTACCGGTCTTACTACCCCGCCGCTCGAAATCCCAGACGGGGTGAAGGGCCTCGAATCTGGTTCCCGGCGCGTTACCCGTTGCCGGCGATCGCGCGAGCTAGTTGTGCAAACTGCCCACATCAGTGAACCGGCCGGCCGGTCGGCCGGAAGGCGTCGCTTTCTCGTTGATCTGAAAGGTGTAACCCAGTTCTTCGGCACCGTGGGGAAATACTCGCCGTCGTTCGACAAGGAAGCGATCGATGTCGTCCACCCGCCGCTGCGCAGCCCGCTTGGCAACCCGCTGCGCGTCATCGATGCGACGGTCTCGGGTCTCAACACGCGTCCGTTGGCTCCGGCGCCATCGTTGAGCAACATGCGGATGAACTTCATGTACTCGCCCACCGTCGAGTAGAGGCCGTGGCCGCCCATGTCCATGGTCGGCGGCTGCGGCAGGACGAGCTCGGGCAATGGGGCACCCTGGTCAGGCTTGCAACTCGGTTGCAGATCCGCTCGAACGGCCCTTCGGTTACACAAGTGCCGTCTTTCGAGGCAATCCGTCGCCGGCCCAGTGATGGCAATGGCTTAGCGACGCCGCGCACGGGTTCTCCACAGCGTTGTCCCCATCGCTTGGGGGCAACTGCATGACTTGAGGCTTGGTGGGCGGTCGCTGCAAGCTTCGGGCAAGGGGCAGGCGTGTCCCCGCTTTGCTGGGCCGGGCTCGCGCGCTGGGCGTCGAGCCGCTGTCCTGCGGCCAACGTCTCGCCCCTGACGGGCTTTGATCCCTCACGCAGTTCGGCGAGGCCGGCATTGCCGGCGGTCCTTCCGCTGGTGTTGGTGGCGTGCGGAGGGGGGGTTGCCGTGTCGACCCATCGTGCCCCGACGTTCTCGCGGTCAAGGCCTGCGCGCTCGCGGTGGCGAGCGCTTGCGCCCTGCGGTCGTCGGCGAGCCTTGACAGCTGCGCTGCGTCGATGCGTCCCGGTCTCGGGCAATCCCGCCCGACTCAGACTGGAGCTCGCCATGTCCTCGACCGTTCAATCGTCTGCGCAGTTCGGCCTGTTCACCGCGCTGCTGGTGCAGGAGCCCGATGGCCACCACCGCGCGGCCAAGCCCGAAGAAGTGCTGCACGAGGCGCGGCAAGTGCTGTCGCAGTGGATCCGGCGCGGTCCGGAACTGACGTCGCCGCAGGAAGTCAGGGAGTACCTGTCGCTGCAGATCGGGCTGCTGGAACACGAGGTGTTCGCGATCCTCTTCCTGGACTCCCAGCATCGCGTGCTGGCTTGCAAGGAGATGTTCCGCGGCACGGTCAGCCAGACGTCGGTCTATCCCCGGGAGGTGGTCAAGGAAGCGCTGGCGCTGAACGCGGCAGCGGTGATCCTGGCGCACAACCATCCGTCGGGGCTTGCGGAGCCCAGTCGTGCAGATGAAGCCGTTACCAGCGGGTTGAAGGCTGCGCTGGCGCTGGTGGACGTGCGGGTGCTGGATCACCTGGTGGTGGCAGGCGCGGCGGCAGTGAGCTTTGCCGAACGCGGGCTCTTGTGAAGCCCTGGGCGGACCTGGTCCGCTCTCGTTGGCCTGCAGTCTGCCTGGCGTCTGAGGCTGCCGTGCCGTCTGTGGCGGGAACAGTCTCTCGCTGGGCGTGTCCCCGCTGCGTGGGGGCGGGCTGTTGCGCTGCTGCGCAGCGAGCCGCTGTTAAGGGCTCAGCGTCTCGCCCCTGACGGGCTGCCATCTCTCACGCAACACGGTCAGGCCGGCTGGGCCGGTGGGAACGGCGACGGCGGCCCTTTCCCGTGTCCGGGGCGCGCGGGCCTTGTTTCCTTCACGCTGCGCGTGAACGAGGCCTGCTTGGCGAACTGACCGGCTTGCAGTTCGCTGCGCTGCGCTCCACTCTATGCGGCGCCAGCCAGATCGCCACCCCGGTCACCCGCCATGCCCGAAGCCGGGCCGCTGAAGATCGGGTGCAAAGAAGTGTTCGCAGCGGCTCGACCGCCGCGCCAGTCGCTGCGCTTGGTGGCACGTCGGCCGCAGAGGCGCCGCTGCTCGTGGGCGTTCGGGCGCCTTCGCTGCAACCGCCGCGCCAGACAAGCTGGCACATCGGCCGCGACGCTGCGCCTCCCGTGGAGATACAGGGGAGGGCAGCCCGTGCGCCAGTCGTCCCACCGCGCTCCCCCCAACTGCGCCCCCATCGAATTGCGAGGGGGACTTGTGGGGGGATCTTCAAGCGGTGGGCCGGGAAACCGGCGCACTGCTTCGGCTGCGGGTCACACCACCCATCCCCCACCCCTTCCCGTGAGGGAAGGGGCCATGCCCACCCCCCGCCCGCCCGTGGGCGGGAGCGAGGAAGTCCGAGCGAGAGGATCAGTTTTGAGGAACACCAGGGCGGTGTCCGGCTGATCGTTCTTGCAAGGAGCCCCTCATGGCCAACGTTCAAGTCATCCAGCGTCACGCGCACCTGGCCGGTGCCGTCAAACTCGAATTCGTCAACGGCCGCGACGGCCAGGTTGCCAAGGCGGTGCTGACCGCGATCAGCAACACCCGGCGCGCGAACCGCGATCCAGCCGGCACCCGCGAAGAGGAAGCCACCGCGATCCAGTGGACGCTGTGGGGCAAGCAGGCCGAGAACGCAGCGGCGTACCTGGGCAAAGGCTCGCACGTCAACATCGTCGGCCGGCTGCGCAACAACAACTTCGAGAAGGACGGCGAGACCGTCTACGGCATGGCGTTCACGGCCGAGGACATCGACTACCTCGACAGCCGCGCCGAGAGCGAAGCCCGCCGCAACGGTGGCGCCGATGCCGAAGGCGTCAACCGCAGCGCCGAACGTGTCAGCACCGCGGCCTCGAATCGTAATCCCCGCAAGCCTCGCACCGCGCGCCAGCCGGCACACGCCGACGCCTGAAACGTTCCCCGGCGGGTCGCGGGTTGGGCCACAGGCCACTGCACCGCGCTCGCCCTTCGTGCCTTACTCAATGATCGAAGGAAATCATCATGTACTCGACCCCGACACTGGCCACCCGTTTTGCCCGCGACACCCGCGTGATGCATGGCGATCAAGCACTGAGCGAAGACCAGATGCGCGCCGCAGCGCCGTCCATCTTCGCCCAGGGCAAGCATGGCAGCCGCTCCGAGCGCTACACCTACATCCCCACCATCGACGTGCTGCGCGGCCTGCGCAAAGAGGGCTTCGAGCCCTTCATGGTGGCGCAGGGCAAGAGCCGCATCGAAGGCAAGAGCGAATTCACCAAGCACATGATCCGCATGCGCCACCATCGTGACGGCAGCGGTCAACTCAGCACCCGCGCCGAGGCCAACGAGATCATCCTGATCAACAGCCACGATGGCGCCAGCTCGTACCAGATGCTCGCGGGAATGTTTCGCTTCGTCTGCTGCAACGGCCTGATCGTGGGCGATGTGGTGGACGACATCCGCATCCCGCACAAAGGCAACATCCAGGGCGAAGTGATCGAAGGCGCCTTCCGAGTGCTCGACGAGTTCGAGGCGGTGACCGAGCACACCGAGGCGATGAAGGCGCTGCAGCTGCGGCCGCCCGAGCAGATCGCCTTTGCAAACGCCGCCCTGGCACTGCGTTTCGGTGAGCGAGGTCCGGACGAGGCCGGTGTGCAGCGTCCTGCGCCTGTCACGGCGGAGCAGCTGATTGAAGCGCGCCGGCCCGAGGACATCGGCCACAGCCTGTGGATCACGTTCCAGCGGGTGCAGGAGAACGTGATCCGCGGCGGGCAGCCCGGCCGCAGCGCCCAAGGGCGCCGCCTGCAGACCCGGCCGGTGGGCAGCATCGACCGCGGCGTGAGCCTCAACCGTGCGCTGTGGATGCTGGCCGAGGAGATGCGCAAGCTCAAGGGCTGAACCACCCGGCAACGCGCGCCAGATTTCTCTCCGAATCTGGCGCGCAGTTGGCAGCGCGCGGGCCCGACCATCGGGCCGGCCGTCCTCCCAGAAACCAAAGAGCCACGCATGAACCCCGATGCCATTTTTGCCGAGATCGTGCTGTGCGAGTCCCGATCGCACCTGGCCACCCAAGCAGCCGCGCTCGCATTCGCACGGCTGCTCAAGCTGGCCGAGGAACGCGACTCTGGCCAGATCCCGCGCATCGCACGCTTCCTGGCCGCCGCCTACAACGGCGAGGCCTTCAAGTTCGATCTGTTCGAACTGCGCGCTGTCGACGTTGCCATCAGCGACGACATGCTGATCTGCCTGGACGCACTGCGGTGGGCGCGCGCGGATCTGCACACGCTGGTGCCCGATGGTGATCGGCGCTTGCGTGCCGTGATCGACCGCTGGGGCCTGCAGTGGCCGGCCAGTAGCTGACGGCGGCACCGTCTCAGTTGCAGTCACGGCGCTCCGATTCAATCGTCCCAACGCTCCGTCAAAGCGCCTTCGTGGTCCTGTCTGCCATGGAACAAGCCGACGATGGACACGGTCCTGGCTTCATCGTCGACGGTGTAGGCGATCACGGTGCGCCCCCTGTGATGCGTGAGCCGCAGGCCTGTGCGGATGTCCTCGCGTGACACACCGCGTTGAGGGAACACCGCGAGCCCTTCGCAGGTCGAGACGACCGCATCCGTGTAGCGCTGTGCTGTGGTCGGCGAGGCGTGTTCCGCGATGTACAGGAACAGCGCTTCGAGCTGGTCGCTCGCCTCGGGGGCGAAGACGACCAAATGCGGCCTCAGGCCTTCGCCGATACCTTCTTGTGCGCCGCTGCCAGTCGCGCCTTGACGGCGTTGACCCCGACCGCACGTGACGAGTCGGCCTTCAGTGCGTCGTAGGCGGTGGCGACATCCTTGCGCAACCAGTCCTCGACCGCCCGATCTCGCGCGAGCAGGGTACGCAGACCGTCGCGGATCACTTCGCTCTCCGTGGCGTACTCGCCCGAGGCCACCTTGGCGCGCACGGCGTCGGCCATCTCGTTGGGCAGCGTGATGCTGAACTGCTGTGTTGAGCGCATGGCGGTCCTCGCGATTTCCGTAGGATTTAATCCTACACCAGGCCGACGAGCGCACGGCGACAGGGTCGCCCGGGCCGATGGATGCGAGCGCCATCACCGAGCCCACAGCCATGCCGCCATCGCCCAGGTGAGGGCAGAGGTCACCACAGCCGTCGCCGCGTGCGTTTGCCAGCGCGCGAAGGGGCCGGCGTGCTTGCCGGGAGGTTGTTGCTGTGCTGATAGGCGCTGCAGGGCAGGGCCCAGCTCGCTCCTGAACATCGCCAGAGCCGCCTCCTCCATGGCCCGGGTTTGCGCAGTCAGCGTACGCGCTGCCATCTCGTCGGTGCGGCGGGCGATGTGCCTGACCGCCTGCAGCTTGGCGTTTTCCGTGATGGCGGCCATCCGGGTCTCGAACGCGGCCAACTGGCCAGCGATGGCCTGGCCGGACTGGACCAGGGCCTGGCGGTTCGCGTCCAGTGCTGGCGCAAGCGCCTCCAGGCGTTCGATCAGCCTCCCAGCCTCACCGATCGCCTCGGCAATCAGCGCTTCGCGGGCGCTGCTGAGCTCGCTCACGCGGCCTTCCTGGAGGACGGCCGGGGGCTACGCTCTGCCTCGGATCCCAGTCTCAGCGCCAGGGCTGCGAAGCAGGCGTCCAGCTCAGGCACCACGCCGCAGGCCAGGCGCCGGGTGGCGAGCTTCTGTGCCAGGGCAAGTTTCTCTGCGGTGTCCTTGGCACGGGCGATCAGTCCCTTGTAGTCGGTCTCGTCGCGGGCCAGCTCCGCCAGGTCGACACCGGTTCCTCGGATGCGCGCATAGAGCTCGTTTGCGCCCAGTCGGCAGGCCGGGTTGGCCTGCGCGACCGGTTTCTTGGCCAGGAAGGCAAGCAGCGGCTCGAAGGACTGGGTCAGCTCGGCGTCGTGTTCCAGCATGTTGAAGACGACCTTCATGCGGGAGGCCGGCACGCCGAGGCGGGCCAGCTCGGCCAGGGTGGCGATGGTGTCCTGCTGTTGCTTGAGCGGTGGCACCGTGGGCACGACAAAGCAGTCGAAATCCTCCTGGCTGCCGCGGTAGCGCTGCATCAGGTTCAGGAAGTCCTCGACATTGCTGGCGCCGATGTCGACCACCAGGCTGTCGACGGTCTGCAGGTACTCCTGCAGCTCGCCGAACTGGCGCCCGCGCAAGGCCTGCCCCTGGCCCTCGTCCGCGTTGATGCTCTCGACCGCCACGTACTCGGCGCCCGGCAGACGAGGCAGCAGCAGGTGCCGGGCCACCGTGGTCTTGCCGACGTTGCCGGAGAAGTTGATGACCGCGAGTTTCATGATTGCTCCTCGTTGCGCTGCCTGGCGCGGATCAGGGGGTTGGTGATGTGGCCGCGCATGAAGGTCTCGGCAATGTCCTTGCCGCGTTGATCAACGGTGCGGTTTGGCGGGGCACTTGCGGCCGGAGGCGACGGTGCAGGCCTACGGGAGAGACCGTCACCGCTTGCAGGCTGACGCGGAGACGTATCGGCATCGGCACAGGCGGGTATCGCGTGCGTCGATGTAGCCATCGCTTTACGCCTGGCCAGCTCTCGGTGCACCGTGCTCCTGCTGACCGTGACCCCAATGTCCGCCAAGGCCTCGCAGATGGCGTCCAGCGTGTAGTCCAAGGCTTGAAGCCGTGCCATCTCGGCGGCGTAGGCGCGGGCCTTGCGCGAACCGCGGCCTGGCGGGCGTCTGGGCGCCAACTGCGTGCCGTCGTGGTGGTTCGGATCGGGGTCGTTCATGTGCGCTTTCGATTCGGTTTGATCCGGTTCCGATTCGCTTTTTGTCTCGGTGGCGTCTCACCCGTCTCATTGCCGTACCGGCTGTGTTTCGCATCTGTCTCACTGCTGTCTCAGTCATCCCGGTTTCGTCTCGGTTCGGTCTCGGTGCCGGTTCATTCGTCTCATGATCGGCCCGCCAGCCGGTGAGTGGCGGGCACGATTCCGGCCCGAATCTCGCAGACCAGCTGCATCGTTCGAGGCCGATACTGGGTTCCAAGGTGAGTGCAGAGATAGGCGCGGTGGCGCCGATGTCGGACACGCTCACGCGTGTGGTGCAACCCAGCTCGGAGAACCCGGTCATGACCTCCTCCTCAAGGGATCGAATCAGCGTCGACTTGTTTGGCCTGAAGGCTGCGCTGTTTGAGCGGGCGCGTGCCCACGGCGTCTCGCCGTCCCGGCTGGTTCGCGAGGCTGTGGTTGCGGCGATTGGTGGCGCTGAGCTGAGTGCCTCGCACGGCACGGCAGCCGGTTCGTTTGCGGCCCCATCCGACCGCGTGCGCCTCTCGTTGCGCATGAGCAAGGAGGCCATGCGCGAGACGCTGGCGGCAGCGCGACAGGCCGGCCTGTCGCCGGGCGCCTATGTGGCGGGTTTGGTGGCCGGTGTACCGGCGCTTGCTGGCGGCGGGACGGGGCCTGGCCGAAGCGAATGCATCGCTGTGCTGACGGCGTCCAACGCAGAGCTGTCGAATCTCAGCCGCAACATCCACCGCCTGACGGCACTGCTTCGCACTGCAGACGTCGAACCGGCCAGGCCGTATCGGGCCATGTTGGACACGGTGGCGGGCGACGTGCGCCGGCACCTCGCGTTGGTATCTCGCGTGTTAGCGGATTTGCAGCCTTGTGGTCGCAGCGCCCGATCCGTGGGCCAAGCGGCCTCGTGACTAAAGGACCTCGTCGTGGCGCAACGTCACAACATCGATGGTGTGTTGATCACCTGGGGTGACCGGCTGTTCTATCCCGGCAACCGGATGGTCGGCGCAAAGCCGCAGCCAAGGCTGACTGGCGACGCTGCTCGTTCACGTGCTGCGGCCATCCGAAGGCGCATCGAGGCGACGGTAGTTCGTCGAGCGCCGCAGGTGATGGTCAAGGTCACTGGCGGCGGACGTGGCATGCGGGCGATCGTTGCGCACTTCCGATATATCAGCAAGAACGGCCGGCTGGAGATCGAGGATCAACGAGGCGAGACGATGCGAGGCAATGACACCTTGCGGGATCTGGCTGACGAGTGGCGCTTTGGTGGTTCTCTGATTCCCGATGACGCCGAGCCCGGACACCGGCGCGAGGCCTTCAACATCATGCTGTCGATGCCCCGCGGCACCGACCCGCTGACCGTCCAGCGCGCAGCGCGAGAGTTTGCGCAGGACGAGCTGGCGGATCACAAGTACGTGATGGTGCTGCACGACCACCAGGCCAATCCCCACGTTCACATCAGCGTGCGGGCCGAGTCCAGGCAAGGCAAGCGGCTGAATCCGCGAAAGGCCGACCTGCATCGCTGGCGGGAGACGTTTGCGGAGAAGCTGCGAGGCCATGGCATTGACGCCGAGGCCACGAGGCAGGCAACCCGCGGACAGGCGCGCAGCTATGACCCGCTCTGGCGCATCAAGGCGAAGGAAGAAGGGAGGTTGCGCATGAACCGGCCGACCGAGAATGATGGTGCCAAGGCGATGGTCCGCCGTGAGACGGTGATCGGTGCGTGGGTGGAGATTTCGCGAGCGCTGGCTGCGTCAGACGACAGATCTGATCGAGGTTTGGCGGTGTCGATCGCCAAGTATGTGGAGGAGATGAGCGGGAGGAAGCAACCAGGGCAGGGACGTGCCGCTCCTAAAGACTTCGATCGGCCCAAGCCAGAAAAGCAAGTGCATCAGAGATGAGCCGCCGCTAAAATCGTCCTGTCAATACGAACGAAGTGAACGCACACCCAATGCGCTGTATCGATTGGCCTCCACGACGGCCCGCCCATATTCAGCCTCGGTCGGATCAAGGTCGGCACCGTCGTATTCGAGGTGCTTGATCGAAAGATCCTTGAGTGCGCGCTCGACCGTCAGATGGTGCGTTCCGAACGAGATCTCCGCGCGTGCAGTTGCGTGTACCGCGCCATCGCTCACCCGCGACCTGAAGAAGCGTCGGGCATGTTTCCACCCGACCAGATCGTGCGACTTGGCGCCGACCTCGAACGGATTGACCTTCTGAGGATTGAACGGTCCGACCAACAGCCGCAGCATCACGTTGAGCAGCGTGGTCTTGCCGAGGCCGTTGATGCCCGCGATTACCGTGATGCCAGGCAGGATGGGCCTGTCGATCCCAGTCCTGCCAACGCCTGGGAACAGCTCGTAGCCCGCGATCTTCAGTGACTTGAAGACCGGAAGCGCGATGTTTGGAAGCGCCGGAGCCTCTGCAACTGATTCGTCCAATGCTCTCTCCCTGGCGTGACTGGATGTCAAACCCTGGTTTTCAAAAATATATCCGTTTAGCGTGGTGCTGAGGGGGCGACTGCCCTTTGCTCCTCCGGCGAAAACCCTCACCTACGGTGGCTGGCCGGTTCATTTCGGGGCCAGCCTCTGCGTGAACTGCGTGTCAGCCGCAAGCGCATCGTCGTCCCTCATCATGATGTTCAAGGTGAAGGAGCTGTACGGGTGAAATTCCGGAAGGATGCTTCGAACCTGACCGCCAACCAGTGAGTAGTGGGCGATGCCTGGGAACATGTCTGGGTCGACTGGGTGTGTGGCGGAAGGGTTGTGGAACATCGACAGCCCCTCTGCCCACGACTCGGTGACGGAGCCCTGTTCCACGACGTGCATGAAACCCTTGGGTAGCACCGCGTTCGGGTCATGGTCATGGCGCACACCGAACCTTCTGATCGTCTGGTTGGGCAAGCCGAACCCCGCCAGCTTTCCCATGCGGTTGAACTTGGAAATCGTGCCGGACGCGGAAAATAGCACCGCGCTGATGTTTTCGGCGCCTGGCTGAAGAAAGAAGCCCGACGGGATAACCTTGCCGTTGTACTCATGCGTCTCGCATCTTGAGCGGCGAAATACCCAACTGGCCGGCGTCATCGAACATGAAGGTTACGCTGAACAAGCCATGAATTTCAACAAGCTCCGCCCGCCGATTTCGGCTTGCGAGATGAGGCCGGCGAATCACGCTTTGAGGACGCCTGAGGCTCCGCTCGGGGTCCTCAGGGGCCCATGGCGCCCACTGCGGACGCGCTCATGCCACCAGACGCTGCCGCGCCAAGTAGATGTTGGCCAGACCCAGGACTACGAAGGCGCGTGTGGCGTTCTTGGCAAGCTCTCGGTAGCGCACCTTGGCAAAGCCCCACAGCCGCTTGACCACGGCAAAGACGTGTTCCACATGGGCGCGGACCTTGGATTTGCTGCGGTTCTTCGAGCGCTCGACCTCATCGATTTTCGCCGGCCTTGCGCACGCGCTGGTTGGTGAAGTCCTTGGCCTTCGGGGCCTTGGTCTGGATCAGCGCCTTCTGGCTGGCATAGGCGCTGTCGCCATACACACGCTGTTCGTTGCCGTGCAGCAGATTGGGCAGCGGATGTTTGTCGTGCACGTTGGCTGCCGTCACCACGGCGCTGTGTGCAAGCCCGGTGCGGCTGTCCACGCCAATGTGCATCTTCTTGGCCGTTGTACCACTGCTGGCCCTTGCGCGTCTGGTGCATGTCCGGGTCGCGCTTCTTGTCGGCGTTCTTGGTCGAACTGGGCGCTCCGATGATGGTGGCATCCACGATGGTGCCCGTGCCCACCTTCAAGCCTCGCGTTTGCAGGACTTCTCTCACCTTGGCAAACAGCGCTTCGCCCAGCTTGTGCGTCTCCAGCAGGCGGCGGAACTTCAGCAGCGTGGTGCCGTCGGGCACGCGTTCACGCCCGAGGTCGATGCCCACGAAGCGCCGCAGCGCCGTGCTGTCCAGCAGCGCCTCCTCGCAGGCTTCGTCTGCCAGGTAGAACCAGTGCTGCACGAAGTACATCCTCAGCATGCGTTCCAGCCCGACCGGCGGGCGGCCGTTGCCAGCCTTGGGATAGTGAGGCTCAATGACCTCGCACAGCGCCGACCAAGGCACGATCTCCTCCATGGTCGCCAGGAAGATATCGCGCCAGGTCGGCTTTCGGTGCTGCTCGAATCCTTGGCCTTGATCGGCTGCCATCGCGAGGGTCTGCTGCTTCATCTTCACCTGCTCGTCTGTGCTGTCTCGACACATGCAAACCCCGCGCCAAATTCGACCTTGTTCAGCGTTGCCTTATATTGCCAGCTCACGGATGGCTGCAGCCCGTGCACTTCCGTGGACCTCATCGATTCTGTGGACGTTGAGGGTGCTTCCCAAATCCCCTCGCACAGCTGTAAAAGCCGCGTGAGTAGGACTGCGCGCGGCCGAGCGTGCCGGTTGGTCACCGCCGAACCGGCGTTTGTGCTCGTCGCGGCGCTCAGTGACGGCATTTCAACTCTCACGCAGCCGGCCAATGGGCGCAAACGGTTGCTGGCCGACCGTGGCTACGACAACCAGGCCAACCGGCTGGTGCTGCAGGCCCGCGGGCTGCAAGACGACATTGCCCGCCGAGCCAAGCCCGGACAGACAGCCGAGACGAGACTGAACCGGCGCAACCAGCCCATCAACAAGATCAGAGCTCGGGTAAAGCATGACTTCGCGGCCCTGCGGCAGCAAGGCGGCGATGCGTCCGAGCCATGACCCTGGCATGCAACGCGTTGGCCATCATGTTGCAGTGCGCGGCCCATTAATAAAAGAAGCACGCGGGCGCGAGCTGGTGTGGTTGGACAAAAGCACGGGTGCGTCTGCAAGGCCCGCTGCAGGTGCGGCAGTTGCTGCCCATTGTCGGCGCGGGGTGACTTGCATCTCGCGAATGAGCTTGTAGCCGTATAAAACCTTGCCGAGCTTCTTTGCCAAGAGGGCGTTGCGATCGGTGTGGGCCAGGCGCATTGCGCTTCAGCCTTCGAGCGCCTTGCCTTCGTTGAGCGACTGGCCCACCCGGCGCCAGTCGCTGCCGGAGAGTCCATAGCGTGCAGGCATCGGGGACGTGCAGTGCCCAGTCGCGCCGGCAAAAGCGCGGGAAGCTCAATGGTCTAGCACCTGGTTGCCCGCACTGCTCATCCGAGAGGTTGTACCAGCCCCTGCAGGAACGCCATGCGCATCAGCACCTTGGTGGGTACGGCGGGCAGTCTTCTTGCTTCGGTCTGCGCGGGGTCAAGCCGAATCCACGGCCACCGCCATCGCCGAGAAGTCGATCAGCGCGTCCATTGCCTTGAGGGTCTGAAGGTAGCCTTCAAGCCTGGCCTTGCGATGGCGCTGCAGGAACAAGTCGTCGGGAACCTCTTCGGGAAATATGCTCGAAGGCTATAGTGCGCGGCGTGATCATCTCGGCATCTTGCCGCAGCCTCGCACGGTCAAACGATCAAGGGGCGGCTTCTAGAAACCACCCCGATGGATCCTATGCAGGACGAGGACCTGCCTTGGCGGCTGAACGCTGCCTAACTGCCTTGCATGGTCGGCCGCGGAAGCGGCGGCATTTCGGCGCCGAGATCGCGCCAAACCCACGCTGAGGTCGTGCCCAATGGATCGGTGTGATCGAGGGTGGGGTTGACTGCCGACTGATCCACGTCAAGGCTGCGCCAGAGGTACAAGGCAAGCGGTGACTGCTCAATATCAGTCAGCGCGGCGGCGGGCAGTAGCACTTCGAGAGGCATGTCGTATCGAAGCACCTTTATGAAGTGCCGGTTCTCACGGGCAAGGGTGTCCAACAGCAGGCACTCGAAAGTGTCTTGCACCGGCAGCCATTGCCGGTTCACGGGCATCAGTGACAGCTCCGAGATTGTTGGCACGCCGAGGGTGCTGACCCCGAAGGTCGCGATGATCACCATGTGCAGGTCCGGCGCCGAGCCCCACATCGAAAGCTCCGGCTCAAAGCGTCGGCACAGCCGTCGGTAGAGCCGTTCGTCGAGAGCAAAGGCGAGGTCCGGCAGATGCTTCACCGTGGCCCTGGCGCCGAAGCGTGTCGGCACGATCTCCTTGAGCTCCGCGATCAACAGCATCAGGTGTTGTGCCCTGCCTTGCGCAGCTGAAATGCGGGCACACCGCGCAATGCGGCGTGCGTTGATCTCATCGCGCCGCGGGACACAAAACACCTCCGGCACGTAGAGCCGACCAAGAAGCTCAGCGTGGCGAGCAAATTTACCTTCTGCAGCCCGCAGCAGATGGCGCCGAACGGTGGCCCATGAGCGCTTGCCTTCGAAACCGGGATGCCAGTGCGTGAGCTCGGCCTGGTCCCACAGGTAGTGCAGCAGGGAGCGCATCGACAGCCTAGCGTCGCGGCTCACCGAGCCGCCGTTGACTCGGCAGGGGGCCGAGGTTGCCGGACGCCTGTCGAGCTTGGACAACGAGAAGTCGAGCTTCAGTGTGATGTTGCCGGTGCTCAGGTCTTCGGTAATCGCAGAACCCAGCGTTTGGTTCAACTCGTAGAACTCCGCTGGGAGTTCGTACGACGGGCAGTTGGGCGCATGGCGGCTGCCCGTGCCCGGCATGCGCTTGACGATGTGGCCATTGGCCACCCGGGCGACGTACATCTCGACGCCTTCCGCGAAGCACATGCAGCGAGGTCGCAGGCGGGCTGCGTACGCCTCGGCAATGGCCGCCACCAGGCCGGGTGATCCGATTTCAAACCGTCGCCCGCCGACCTCGTAGGCCGCAGTCAGCGCCTCCATGTCTCCGGCGGAAGTTTTCACTGGCGTGGTCTCACCGTGCAGGCGCCGGTGCGGCGCGCTCGCGCGAGCGCTGCAACTCGGGTGTTGGCACGACAGGCGTTCGCTGCGAAGGCGCCGACTTGTCATAGACCTTGACCTTGGGCGCCTCCCCGTTGCGAATTCGCTGGGCCAGCTTTTCGGTCGCAGCCGCCATCACGGCTGCACGCTGCTTCTCAGGCACATTCTTGGCGACCAGCACCGCTTCGACGGCAGCCAGTACGGCCTTGCGGCCGCCACTGCCCCTTGCGGAGGGCTTCTCGGCGGAGGCCGCTGCGGCGCCGCTGCTGGCCTCTCGGGCGGGCTCGATGCGATTGACCAGGCGCGCCTCGCGCTCGCGCTTGAGCACCTCCAGGTCACCCGGGTTCGGCTCGTAGCCCAGGGCCTTCACGCCACGCACCGACGCTTCCAGCCAGACCAGTCGCTTGAAGTCTTCGTTGCCCGAGACGCGCAGCGCCTTCCAGTTGCGGGCCTCGGCCACATCGACCATCGAGCGCGCAACCGACGGACTGTTGGTCTCCGTGGCCAGCCGGAACGGTGATTCGGTGAACGCCACGCGGGAGCTGTCGCCGCGGAAGCGGTATTCGGTGCGGCCGATGGACACATCGCCGACGCTCACCGGGGCGCGCTTGATGACGTAGCGCTCCATCAGCGCGGCTTCGAGGCGGGCGACGAGCACAGCGCGTTCGGCTTGGCCTTCCATCCTTGCGGTCGTCTTGACGGTGCCCCGCTCAGGTTTTGGTTGGACCCTGGCGGCGCCGGGCATGGGGGCCGCGTTTGCAGCGCCGGGCACCTCATCTCGCGCCGGCAATGGGTCCAGGGGGCGCTCGGGCTGCGCCGGGTGCTGCTGACCGCGCCGCCACCCACCATCGACTTTCTGGATCGCCGTTCGCTTGCCGTCCTCAGCCACCGCGACGAAACGGGTGATGCCCAGTTGATCGGCCTTGGCCACCATCTCCGGGAGGCTGTTCGCCCGGTAGGTGACCTCCGCGAAGGGGTCGCGCAGTTCGAAGCGCTCCGCAGGCTTGCTGTTCGACGCCTGGGTGCGGGAGATGGCCGCGGACGCGCGGCTGGCAGGTTCGACAGTGCCGCCCTGGGCCGGAGTGTCCGAGCCGACTGATGAGTTGTCTGCATCCATGGCGACCTCGCAATCGTAGGTTGGATGGAGGATCAGGGCTGGGCGACAGCGGTCGCGCTCAGTGCGACCGGCAGTGCGCTGTACAGCTCGATCTCGACGCGGCGGTTCAGGGCACGGCCGCCGGCGCTGGCGTTGTCGGCCACGGGGTCACCGGTCGGCTGGTAGGTGGTACGAATTCGCCCGGGTTCCACTCCGGCGGCCACCAGGTAGTCGCGGACTGCGGCCGCCCTGTCCCTGGCGATGCGGCTCTCGGCCGGCGCATCGCTGGTGCCGTCCGTGCGCCCACGCAGCAGCACCAGTGGCGATGCCTTGGCCTCCTCGACCAGGGCTGACGTGACATCGGCCGGAATGGCAACGCGCGTGCTGCCGAACTCGAATCGAACGGTGAAGATGGTGTTTGCCTGGCGCTGCTGACCCGACGACGCCTGCATGGCGGCAAGGATCTGCTGACGCGCCGCCATGTTCGCCAGCGTGGCGGCAGTTGTCTCCGCCAAGCGTCCGGACTCGGTGGCCATCAGACGAGTGTTCTGCAGGTCGTTCTTGCAGACCTGCAGCTCGACGGTCGTCTTCGCGTTGACCGGCCGCTTCTGCGATTCGTCCACCGTCGGCGGCTGCGGCGGCGAACTGCAGGATGCCAACAGCAGCAGCCAGGGAACGAAGGGCGTGAGGGTGATGCTTGTTCGCATGACGGTGCTCCCGGCTCAAATGATGTCTGCGCGCTCGAAGATGCATGGGTCGTCGATGAGCACGCCGTCTTCGTCTGCAGCGGCCTCGATCAAGCCACCGCTTGCGGCCTGGCCCGCCCTGGGGCCGACGACGAAGTCCAGCACGGCCTCGGCCACTTCGCCTGGCTGCCCGTCGGGCAGCTCAGGCAAACGGCTCATGTCGCAGACGAGTTGCTCGACGTCCAGGCTCTCACCGGACGCCAGTTCGTCGTCGGCGTAGCGCCAACGCTCCTGCACGCGTGCGAGGTGCAGGTCCATGTTCATGCGCGGCACGCCCGGCGGGGACAGCAAGCGTGAGGTGAAGGCGTTGTCGCGGTGGTAGCGAATCTTCTCGGCGAGGATCGGCTTGCAGTTCTCAAAGATCACCACCAGCCGTTCGCTGCCCAGCTCCTTGAATTCTTGTGGCAGCAACAAGGCTCGGCGCTGCTCGCTTTCGTTGCGGCTCACGCTGCTGTGCCCATGGCCGCCGATGGACCGGCTGCGCCCGCGTGAGGTGGCGCGCTCGGTGAACTGTCCCAGCATGGCGCTGTATTCGTCGGCATCGCGCTGTTCGCGCGGCGCGAAGAGGATCTGCAAGCCGTGGTTGGTGGCGAAGGTGCGGGCTTCCTTGTCGCCATAGACGGCGTCCAGCTGGGACATGGCCTGCACCACGGTCAGCAGCCGCAGGTTGTAGCCGGCAAGGAAGGCCGCTGAGCTGGTGATGACGCCAACGCGGCCCATGGCTGTGAACTCGTCATTGACCAGAAGGCACTGCACTGTCAGCGTCGGGTCCTGCTCGGGCAGGTGCTGGGTGTTCAGGTTGACGAGCTGCGAGAAAAACAGGTTCAGCAGCGGCCGGGCGTTGGCCAGCCGGTTCGGCGGGATGCGCACATAGACCGACATGCGACGACGGCGCACGTCCTGGAGCCGGAAGTCGTCGGCGCTCGTGGCCGCATCCACCACGGCATCCGCAAAGATGGTCAGCGGCGCGTTGAAGGTGGCCACCACGCTGGACAGCGTGTTCTCGGAGTTTGACAACAGGCGCTGCAGGGCGTCCGCACACTCGTCGGAGAAGGGGGCGCCTTCGTTCCTACGTGCTGTGAGCAGGCCGCTCAAATGATCCTTGAGCGAGCGGCCCTTGCCTGAGGATTGGCGCAGCATCTCGCCGATGGTGCGTGGCAGTGCGGGCGTCTCCAAGAGCACAAGGCCCAGGCCCAGGAACAGGTTGCGTGCCTGGTCGTTGAAGAAGGCTTCCGATGAAGTGCCGCCGCCATCGTTGGGGAAGAAGACCTGGCCAATGGTGAGCATGTCCCCCACGCGGTGCAGCAGGCTGGAGCGCACGGCGGTCAGCGGGTTCCAGCGGTGGCTGCGCGCGTCCTCGTCGAAGGGCGAGAAGGCAAAGACAGCCTGGCCATGCGTGGCGCGGTAGCCCGCTGTGATGTCGTAGTTCTCGCCCTTGATGTCCAGCACCACGACCGAGTCGGGCCAGTTCAGCAGGTTGGGGATCACGACACCCACGCCCTTGCCGCTGCGAGTGGGGGCAGACAACATCACCGACAGCTGGCCGGGCAGCGACAGGAATTTGCCGCGGTGCCGGCCGATGAGGATGCCGGGCTGACCGTCGCTGTCGCTGCGGGTCAATCCAGCGCGGTCTACCTCGGCGGGGCTGGCGAAGCGGGCATCGCCATGCAGCGCGCGACGCGGCCGTGCTGCGGCGACAAGGCCCGCAGGCAGCAGGATCAGCAGGCCGAACCCCGAGGCGCCAATTGAGAGCTGCAGCTTCTTGCGGAGTTGAGCATCGTCCGCATACAGGGCCCAGTAGTGCACGATGCTGGCGAAGTGCGCCTGACGCGGGTTGGCCTTGTTCAGCACCAGGAACAGGGCCCCTGCCACGTAGAACGCCGCACAGGCCAACACGACGTAGCCCATGACTGCAAAGCCGCAGGCAGCGACCTTGCGTCCCTTCGACCATGCAGAAAACGGCAAGGCAGTGACGCTGCTCATGCTGGTGCCACCTGTGCATCCCCTCGGCTGAGCCGCTGGCCGCGGGGCTCATAGAGGATCTCGGAGATGAAGCGGCCGCGCTCGTCGCGATCGAACTGCACGACCACGTCGACCACGACGTTCAGCAGCCACTTGATCTCATTCAAGCGCAGTCCGCCGCCAGCGCCGGTCTCGCGGATCATCAGTGACATCTGCTCAAAGGCCAGCGCGCAGCTGCCGGCATGCACGCTGGTGATGCTGCCTGGGTGGCCAGAGGCTGCGAGGCGCACGAAGTGGAAGCACTCGTCGCCGCGTACCTCGGCCAGGAAGATGCGGTCCGGCTTCATGCGCAGGCAGGCCTCCAGCAGCGACTTGGCCGTCACGCGGGCCGTTCCCTGTGCGTCCTTGCTGTAGAAGAGGTGCACCACGTTCGGGTGGTTGGGCAGCGTCAGCTCGGCGGTGTCCTGGATCGTGATCAGCCGCTCATGCCTGGGTACTTCCTCGACCAGGCCCTTCATGAAGGTGGTCTTGCCCGAGCCGGTCTTGCCGCTGACGACGATCGTCTGGTGGGTACGCACCGCCAGCCGCAGGAATTCGGCGCAGCGGCCGGCGTCTTTCAGCGCCACCAGTTCGCGCTCGAAAGGCTGCAGTTCGGCGTTCGCCGTGCGCGCCACTGTGGCTGTGCGCTCGAACAGGCCTTCGCGCTCGAAGTCGTCCAGCCGCTTGATCAGTTGCGACGGCTTGCGCACCGTGACCGACACCGTGCCGCGCGGCACCGCCGGCGGGATCACAAACTGGATGCGTTCGCCGCTGGGCAGCGTGGCCGACAGCAGCGGCCGCTCCTGGTTGACCTGCTGGTCGCAGAAGGTGGCCACGGCTGTGGCCAGCGACAGGCAGCGCTCCTGCGTCATCTCCGGCGCAGGCACGGTCTGCCAACCACGCACCGTCTCGACCATCAGCTCGCCCGGCCGGTTGATGCAGACTTCCAGCACGCCGGGTGCATCGAGCTGATCGCGCAACGGGCGCAGGAACTCGACCACCGAGGTCGCGTCACCGCACCAGCCTTCGCCCAGGGTGTCGTGCTCACAGGTGTGCGGGTTCATGGCGCCACCTCGCGTGCCAGCTCGCTGGCGGTGGGCCTCAGCGCGTACACCGACGAGAAGTCCACGTCCCGAGCGACGTAGATGCCAACGATGCCGCCTTGATTCTGGTAGATCAGCGGCGGGATGTTGATGGTGCTGTCCAGCACCTTCTCGGCCAGCTTGTTGGTGTTGGCCGTGGTGGACGGCAGCACGACGGTGTTGGCCTGGCCGCTGCTCTCACTTTCGTTGGCCTGGTTCTGGATGACCAGATTGACCGAGTCGTCGATCAAGGACAGCAGCATGGCCGCGCCGATGCGCTCGCCCCAGCGGTTGTCGACGTAGCCATCAATGCCGGACTCGCCCAGCTGACCTGTGCCGGGGGAGTCGATGTCGACCGTGACGCCCAGCGGCGTGCGGATGCGGGTCCACAGCACAGGAATGCGCACAGTGCCGGGTTTCACGGATGCGACGCGGTACTCGCCATCCATGTGCGAGCCACGTTCGATCAACAGCACGCGCCCGTCGTCGCTGAAGACGTTGCGCTGCACCTGGCAGCCGACCAGGCCGGATGCGGCGCTGATCACCTTGGTCTTGAGCGCACAGGTGAAGGCGGTGCCCTTGGGCAGTGTGAGGCTGCGGTTGCCGAGCGTCGAGGCGGCCACTCTGGGCGTTGCGGAGCCTTGCAGCTGGCCGCCGAACAGGCCAGCCCCGGCATTGGCGCCACCAACGGGTGACGTGCCAGCCATTGGCCGCCCGCCGAGAAGGGCTCCTGATGGCGTCTGGCCGGTGGCCTGTCCGGCGGCCAGTGCTGCGGACTTGGTCATGTTGTCGAGCAGGCCCTGGAGCTGGCGCTGGTAGCCCTGCAAGTTGCGCGAGGTTGCTGCCATTGGATCGATCGGGCCAGCAGCATCGGGCGAAGTCGCGCCGTCTTGAGCAGGAGGCGCGGCTGCGTCCGCCTTTCGGGTGAGTGCGCCCGGGCGGGATGTGACCAGCAGGACAGGGGCGTCCTGTGGCGACGCCATCTTCGGACCGCCTGACGCGGCGTCACCGGATCCTGTCCGCCGGACGCCGATGGGCTCGGCGAGTTCTTCGGCCGTCGGGGTCAGGGCAGGGATGCGCGACGCCGTGGCCGGCGGCGCGCTCGCCGCTGGTGCAGCAGACATGTCAAGCTGGCGTGGCTCGACGGTGGCCGCCGTTGGCTTGTTCTTCACCAGCGCTGCCGCTGCGTCGTCAGCCTTCTTGCCGCTGGCCGTGAAGCGCTGGATCGTCAAGCTTGCGACGGCGACAAGTGAGCCCATCAGCAGCGCGACGGCCAGCAAGCCCTTCTTCGACATCGACACGCGCGGCCTGGCGGCGACGTTGGGAATGCCGGCCTCGCCGGGCAGTGGTGAGATCGTGTGGCCGTCAGCTTCGGCATCCGCACTGGCATCGGCGCCGAGTTCAGGATCGCCGTTGTCGCTCGGGTTGGCGTCGCGCTTCATGGCGTCACTCCTCTGTGCTGGTGGCCGCAGCGGCGTGGCCACCGGTGTCGTCCTTGAGCACGCGCTGCACGCCTGGCACGGTGGTGCCATCAGCTGGCGGTCTGCCATCCAGGTCGAAGGCCTCGTTCCAGAGGCCGACGACAGCCGCGCCCGCGCGCAGCATCAGCCGCCGGCTGACGCGGTCCAGCACGAGCAGGTCGTCTTCCATGCGTGCGTTGACCAGCGTCTCGCTGCCATCGCCCAGGACATGGAACACGGCCGGGACCTCGCGATTGCCTGGAAAGCGCAGGTAGGTGAAACGGCCATCGTCGAAGACCAGCGTCGGCACGATGTCCTGCGAGCCGTCGCCTTCGGCAACCGAATATCGGGTGTTCATCACCTGCGGCTTGGCCTGCAGCCGTTCGGCGACGACTTGTTCAGGCGGCAATGGCGGCGGCACGGCTGGCAGTGCGATCAGGGGCGCCGTCTCGCGCTGCGTGAGCCGAGCAACAGGCATCACCTGGGCCGGCGCCCTGACCACCAGCCGGTACACCGGCGGCTTGGGGTCGCCATCGGCCAGCACGACAAAGCGGAAGGCATGCGTTCTACGGTCGGTGACAACGGCCAGGTTGTTCGCCGCGCTGGCCGAACTCTTGGCCTTGACGAAGATGTTCCGGCCGCCGGCTTGCGCAGCAACGCACCATGCGGCTTCGGCCTTTGCACAGTCGCCGCCGAGGCCTGCCGCTACTTCGGTAATCGACTCGTTGGCGTCGAGAACGACCAGGGTGACGACGCCACGCTTGACCGGCACTGTCACCACCGCGGCGGGGTCGTAGATCACTTCGCGCAGGCGCGGGTCTGCGGGCTCTGGAGCGGCCAGGGCCGGGCCGCACATGGCCAGTCCAGTGATCACTGTCAGCCAGGTGCAGGCTTTCATGGCTTGCTCTCCGCTGCGGTCGTGTTGATCTCGGGATCGGACCGATACGCGGTGACGACGAAGCCAAACGGGTTCTCGATTCGGTCGCGCTCCTTGGCCAACACCCTGGGCTGGTATTGGAAGTTGACGCTGGCCACGTGCCGCGTGGTGACCTCAGGCAGCTTGCGCTCCGTCAGGCGCACGACCTTGTCGTAGGTGACGGTCGCCTGGCCCTTGCTGCCGCTTCGAGCGGAGGCGGTCAGGCGCACGCCGATGACGTTGATGCGCCAATCCTCGGCCGGGCCAATCCTCTTCTGCAGCGCTCCGTCGCCCTCGAACTGACGGTTGTAGTCGGCGAACACGGCTGGCACCGCCATTCGGGCCACTTGGTCGAAGTCGCGCTGCAGGAAGGTCCAGCTGTAGCCTTCCCTGGCGCGCACGAACGTGGCGAGGTTGTGCTTGTCGAGCGCCTCCATCGGCGGGATGGTCTCGACGTCCAGCCGCTGCTGGACCGTGGCCTCGCCGGTGACACGGTCGACGACGATGGGGATCTCGACCACGCGGCGGAGTGGGCCCTGGACGAAGACGGCTGCGATGCCGATGAAGCCCAGCGTGAGGCCGGCGATGGCCACCCGCCAGGCCCGGCGCTCGGAGCGTTCGAGCATCACCGCACGGTCGATCTCCCACGCCCGGTTGGCGTCGATCACAGCCTGCTCGGCGGTGGCCTCGGCACCGTCGTGCGCTGTGCTGCGGGAGCGATCAGGCAATGCAGCGGCGATTCCTGGCGTCAGGACAGCACTCATGGTGGGACCTCAGTTGGACTGCGCGCGGGCCTTGGGGGCAGGGCGCAGTGGTTCAGGGATCAGGCATCAGGGCAGGTAGTCGGACACCTTCCCGGTTCGGACGAGCATCTGGTACTGGCGTTCGCGCTCTCGCGACCTTGCGATGCGCTCCTCGCTGTCGGCCATGCCCTGCACCATCTGCAGCTGGGACATCTCGTGGGCGAGAAGGGCGTTTTCTGCGCCGACACGGGCCTGGATCTCCTGCACGGCCTTCTGATCCGTGGTTGCGTTGATCTGGCCCATCAGCGACTGGATCTGCGACAGGCGCCCTGCGGCCGACTTCATCGCGTCTTGCAGCATGCCCTTGTACTGATACGGCTGGGCCAGTGACGCCTGGCAGCTGGTCCGGGCGTCGCTGCTCAGGTCTGTGCAGTTGTAGACCATGCCATCGTCGCGCAGCGCCTTGGCCGTGGCGCTCAGGCCGGCATAGCCCGACGAGTTGATGGCGTTGACGTAGGTATAGGCCTCGGCCGGCACGTAGTTCTGCAGCATCGGGTTGTTGAAGACGTTGCCGAGATTGCGCATGCCGTTGATGCTGTCGAGCTGCCCCTGCAACTGGGTGATCTGCTGCACCTGGTTGTTGATTTCGGTGATGTCGTTGAGGACCTGCTGGACCGTCTGCATCAGGTTTGCGGCATCGATGACCGGGATGCCCTGGGCGCGGGCATGGCTTGCGCCGAACGTGCTCGCGATGACGCAGGCGGCAGCAGCGACTTTGAGACGTGTGTGCATGACAAGGCTCCTGTGCAGGTTGACGATCAAGCTCGGCCGCGCAACGCGGCGAGCTTGTAGGCAGCGGTACGAACCACGCTGTAGCCCTGGCGAACCGCGATGCCCGCTGCGCGACCGGTGGTCGCGGCAGCGGCATTCGTGGCCTGGCCGGCCATATGGGGTAGGCCAGCTCCGGCGCGAACCACACCGCCGGCCGCACCAGCACCACCTGCAATGCTTGCAGAAGCGGCGGAGCGCAGGCCCGAGACCATCAGGGCGTTCTGGATCATCTGCATGCCCTGCTGGACTGCTGCGCCGCCTGTCAGTGCGGAGGCGAGGCTGGGCGCCTGGAAGCAGATGATGGCCATGAGGATCATCAGCACGCAGTAGCGCGTGGCCTCGCCCAGGACGTTGAACGTGGCTCCCAGGAATCCCCCGCCGTCAATGATCGCCTTGAACATGGCAGCTCCCATGTACGTGCTCAGGCCGAGGGCAAAGAAGGCGAACCAGGTGAGCACCACAGAGTTGAGGACCATCGACAACCAGCTGTCGAAGAATCGTGCGGTGGGCCGCCAAGCAAGGCAGAGAATGAACAGAGGCCCGACCGCAATCACGAACGTCAGGAACAGCTTGGCCAACGTCACCACGAAGAGCCCAATGCAGAGGAAGCAGACCGAGCCGATGGAAAAGATCGCGGCGGCCAGAACCAGGTCCAGGCGGAACATACCGGCCTCTTTCATGATGTCTGCTACCTGAGCGCTGGCATCGTCGTTGAACTTGTCGAGCAGTGCATAGGGCGTGGAGACAGTCGCCGGATCGACGCCGGACGGAACGAAGGTCGATGCAACCCCCATTGCCAAGGCATTGGCGCTGTCCGACACGTTCGAGATGTAGAAGCCGGACTGGAGCGCGAAGGCGAGGACCAAGCCAATCTTGAAGACCTTCCACATGAAGGTGGGCAAGGTCTCGGAGACCTCGTTTCGCAGTACGGCCCAGCCGTACAAGGCCACCCATAACGTCATCGCTGTCAGCGCGACCGGTGCGATGGCAGTCATGAGGGTCGAGACCACGCTGAGCACGTAGGTGCTGAGGATGGCGTCGAACTTGGCACCGACCCAGGCAAACATGGCATTGATCTCCTACTGAACGGCGTCAAACGGAAGGTTGGCGGGTGGCCGCGCAAACATGTTCACGCACTTGCTACCCAAGTCAGGGAATTGGCATTGAAGCCAGTTGTTGCCGAACTTGACCACCCAAAGGCGGGAGTGCCTCGTCGTTCCGAACGTGGACTTGCGGCAGGTGCCCGGCCGGGCATAGGCCTCGGTGCACTCCACAAGTCCATCGTTGGTCTCGACCATGTGCCAGGGTCCTGCGTTGCATCCCGCGTCGGCGTTGCAGCGCTTCGTGCTTCGGATCGGACCAGTTGACGGAAGGGGGGCGGTTTCAGCGCGCTTACTCCCATCAGGCATCAACTTGACAGCCTCGTTGCCCTTTACGAACTGGGCGCTGGCCGTTGTGGCGGCAAGTGCGATTGCGATCACTGCGGCGAGATGACGAACAGCGTTCATGCGGCTCTCCTGGAGGTTCGAAACTTGCGATCGTGAACCTCGGCGAGCAGGACGGGAAGCCATTGAAACGGATCGTTGCCGTGTCGTCCGCGCACCGCATCGAGCAGGGCCACGTTGTCGGTGGTGGCCGAGAGCACAGTGATGAAATCCTCCAGCCCCGCGAGGTCCAACTCGCAGATCGCATTGGCATGGCCCTGCTTGACGAGGAAGCGCCGGCCGCCTTGTGCGCCGAGGCTGCGCACGATGTCGAACTCGGCCTGCGTCAGGCCGAAACCGTCGATGTATTCCTCGCGCACCGCTTCCGGATTGGCGAGGAAGATCTTGGTCACGCTCTGCTCGATCATCGTGCGGCCGATGGGGTGGCGCAGCACGTCGGACGGACTCTGTGTGTCGAAGATGCCCAGGCCGTTCTGCTTGCGGATCGTCTTCTGCTTTTGCTTGGCGAAGTCGCTGAAAATCTCGTGGTCGAGCGCCTTCCAGAACTCGGAGATCACGTAGATCAGGCGTTCACCGTTTACGAGCTCTTCCATGACCTGCAGCAGGTACATCATCACCGGCGTGCGAACTTCGGGCAGGTCCAGGAACTCTGTCGTGTCGAAGCCGATGACCGATGCTTCGTCGAGGTCGAGCAGCTGATCGTCTGCCAGGTCGAACACCCACCCCAGCGCGCCTCCCTGGCACCAGCGGCCGAGCCGCTCGAACAGACTGTTCTCGCCCGCCTTCGGCAAGTTCTGGCGCACGGTCGAGAAGCGGCGCAGTGGCGCCGGCATCATTGCCACGGCCTTGACGGCATCGGCGATGGCCCGTTCGTCGGCCGGCAGCAGCGGCATGCTCGGCGTGGCGATGCAGGTGCGGATCAACTGTTCCCAGAACTGGATGCGCGCCGGTGTCGGCTCGCGTTGCAATGGGTTGCAGCCGGTGGGCTTGCCGGCTTCGAGTGTGAAGTAGCGTCCGCCCAGGGCCCGGATCGCGATCTCGCAGCCACGGTCCAGGTCGAACAGCACGAGCCGCGGCGCCGGGTTCCATTTGCGCGTGAGCGTCAGCAGGAACATCTCCAGCGTCGTCTTGCCCACACCGGTGGAGCCGATGATCAGCGTGTTGCCGGGCAGCTTCTTGTCTGCCGAGTCCTCGCCTTCGGGGCTGCTGTGCAGGTTCAGGTAGAACGGTTGGCCTGAGGGCGTGCGCAACAGGGCCAGCGCCTCGCCCCACGGGTTGCCCTCGCGCTTGCCCCGCGCGAAGTTATGGGCACTGGCGAGTGCCGCAAAGGCGCGCGAGGACAGCTTGGCATCCCTGGGCCGCCACTGCCAGTTGCCTGGCATCTGGGCGAACCAGGCGGCGTCCGCCACCAGGTCCACTGGCGACATCTGCAAGCTGGAGGCTTCACCGATTGCGCCGATGGCTTGCGAAGCCCGGCGGCCGGCATCGGCCACGCTCTCCCCGAACACGACCAGGCTGTAGTGGTACTCGCCCATGCAGAACTGGCCGTCGCCGAGTTCGTTCAGCGCCACGTCCATCTCAGCCACCTGGCTGGCCACGACGTCGTCACTGGCGATGAGCTGGTCGCGCTGCAGTTCGAGCGAGCGCATCGCCTCGCGGCGCGGCAGGATCGAGAAGCTTTGCGTCTCGATGAATTCGCTGGCCTCGTAGAGCAGCGCGTTGAGGATGCCTGGCTCAACCGCGTCGGCGTACTCCTTGATGTCCACCAAGGCCGCATAGCGCCTCTGATTTCCCTGGCGCAGTTCCAGCTTGTCGCCGCCAAAGGACAGGCGGGCGGTCGGCAGCATGCGATAGAGCGGCCCCGCCGTCATCGGAATCGGGCGCCAGCGCCCGTTGACCAGGTAGCCGAGGAATTCGGCCAGTTCGGAGTAGGTCCGCCCGCGGTGCTCGCGCTTGCCGAGCAACTGAGGGCCAAAGCCACGCAGCACCCGGCCCACCAACGCGCTGCGCTCCTCCATGATCCGCGTGGCCTCGCTTTGCGCTTCGGCGATGGCGGCACGCGTGCGCTGCGTCGACTGCAGGGCGCGGCTCACGCGCGACACATTGGGCCGGTACACCAGCGTCAGGTAGAGCTCATTGCTCATCATCCGCTGCTCGCCGAGCTTGGCCTGATAGGCGATGGACAGGTCCCGGGCGAAGCCGGGCTGCGCCGGATCTTGCAGACTGTCGCTGGCGACCCGGTGCAGGCGGTGCGTCCACAGCGCCCACTGGCCACCGGCCAGGTTGCGCAGCAGGCTGCACAAGGCCTCGTGCCGCTCGCTGATCTGGTGCTCATCGGCGCACTCGAAGGCCACGCCATCCAGGCGCCACACGCGCAGGTAGTCGCCGCCACGCGTGATCACGTCATGCGGGCTGAGCAGCGACGAAAACGGGATGAAGCGGGCCAGCGGGTTCTCGGTGCGGGCCTGCGCCCAGTACCGAGGCCGCGAAGCCACGCGAGCATCGCGGCCCGGCCGCGCGTCGGCGGCATTGCCTTTAGAAATGCCAAGCATCACGGTTGCTCCGATAGATGGTGGGTGCGTAGCTGCGCGCGTGCCACAAGCGGCGGTTGCGGTCATGCAGGCGCAGCTTCATGGCGACAAACATCTGCCGAAAGCGCTGGTCATCCTTGCCGGTCACGAAGCGCATCCACAGCAGCGCAGGCACAAACGCGAACACCACGCCGAGGGCAATCCACCAGCTCACCAGGATGCCGCCCCAGATGACCAACAGCATTCCCGAGCCAAACAGCACCACCAGTGGCACCAGCGGGATGCCCAGCTTCATTGCCGGGCGCGTGGCGCCCTTGTAAATGGCTTCGACTTGCATGGTCCGCCCCGTCGTCGCTCAGCTGACGATGTAGCTGGCGAAGGCCGCCGCGCCGCCGACGAAGGTGCCGCCGATCAGCACGTTGGACACGTCGGCCAGGCGGGCCCCCTGAAAGATCATCTTGAAGCCGGCCCAGATGATGGCAATGGTCACCACCGCGATCGAGATCGTCACCAGGATCGCGTTGACGTTCATCACTGTGGTGTTGATCTTGTCGAAGCCGTCGGCCAAGGCCAGCTGCGAGGCTGTTTGCGACAGCAGGGCGGCCAGCACCGGTGCAGCGCGGCGGCTCAATGCGAGGGGTTTCATGTCTTCTCCTTGGGTTGGGTGGTTGAAGCGGGACGTGAGGCGGTGACCGCGGCTGTCACGACCCTGCGCACGTAGCCGTGGTGAAAGCCGATGACGAAGTTGCCGCTGTAGTAGCAGGACAAGGCCTGTCGCAAGGCCGCTTGGTCGACCGGCGTTGCCGCGGACGGTGTGCGCGCGCGGTCGAAGCACTCGACCAGCACGGACTGCATGGTCGCCAGGTTCCTGCAGGGCTCGAAGGCCGATTCGACCGTCAGGCCCAGACGCTCGAAGTTGCCGATGTTGATCTGGCCGAGACCGACACTGAAACGCCAGCCTGCCGCTTGAAGCGCGCGAGCCGTGGCCAGGGCTTCTGCGCGGTGCCGAGGCTGGCGCACCAGCGCACCACCGACGACGCCGATCGCCCAGGGATTGAAGGCGCTTTCGACGCTGACCAGTGCCCGCGCGGTGTCGGCGTGCACCTGCGGTGCACAGGTCATTGCCAGCGCGAGGAAGGTGGACGCATCCATGGCTGAGGCCTCAGTTGCCTGGTTCGACTGGTGGCGGCGGCAGCGAGGAAAGCCATGCTGCATAGTCGTCGTCGAACCGTGTGTCCCAGGTGCCGAGCTGTGTTTTCGCAGCCGGGCTGAATTCGGTCACGGTGTCGCCGCTCATGCTCCACCACGTGCGGGTGAAGGGCTCGCCATTGATCGAGACGGACACCGCGCCGGTGTAGTCGCAGGTGTAGACAGGGCCGATGTCGCTTTCGAAGACCCGCGTGTACTGCGGCGGGCAGTAGCTCGGCGCGCTGGCCCAGGCGTTGTTGGCTGAATTCCCCCCACCGGCCATGCTGCAGGTCGGGAACGGCTTGCCACGGGCCAGGTCATGCAACACCTGCTTGATGGGCGTCACGCACTGCGGGATTGAGTGCCAGCTGGGCGCGGCGAAGCAGAGCAGCACGAGGCAGCCGTCGACCGCATGGGCCGGACCTGCTGCGAAGGCACCGGTGATGGCTGCGACGGTAGCCAGCACCGAGGCGGTCCAGCGTTGGCGCAACGGGAAGCTCGACGGCGAGGAAAGGCTGGCGGCCATTGCAGTGGTCATGTTCGCGGCTCCTTCAGAGGCTGCGAGGCCGCTTCGGGAAGCTCGGCGCCTTGCATTGAGTTCACTCTATGCGCCGAATCCGCGAGAACGACTGCTTCAAATGCGCGACTTTCTTGCGCGCCGGCCCCAGGCTTGTCTCAGAGCAACCCATATCGCTTGCACAGCCAGACCGCATCTCGGCGGCTGGCGACGCCCAGCCGCACGTTGAGCCGATGAAAGCGGCAGTCGATGGTCTTGGGCTCCGTGTTCAGGGCCGATGCAATTTGCTTTGAACCCTGCCCAAGCGACTCGCGACGCAGCAGTTCGAGGTCGCGGTCCGTCAGGTGCGCGCGTTGAACCAGTTCGTCGCGCCCTCGACGCTGGAACCAGTCCGTCATACCCAAAGCCAGCGCACGGTAGACCGGCATCAGTCGGCTGATGGCGTCGAGGCAGTGCGCATCCTCGCCCGCCAGCATCAGGAGGCCGAGCGCGTCGGAACCTTGCGGAAGCGGCGCAGGAATCAGCCAGACTGCTCTGGCACGCGCGCAGTGGTTGTCGTCTTGGTCGCCCGCCTCTCGCTCATCGAGGGACTGCTGAACGAGCAGGGGCTCGCTCGATCGCGCAGCATGGGCCAACCAGTTGCATGGATTGCTCTGGAGCCGCCGCAGGGCGCTTGCGGTCCAGGCCGGGTCCAGGGCCGCGATGGATCGGTACCAGCCATGGTCGTCGTCTGTGATTGCCCAGACGAAAAGCGCTGCGCTTGCACCGCCCGTCTTTGCGGCCAGCTCCAGCGCAGAGATGACGCTCGCCAGGTCGGCGAAGGTCAGCGAACTGGTCAACTCGCAAAGCTCGAATGCGGCACTTGGGCAAGCGGAAGGCGGTGCTTTGCTGCACCGGTCGGCGTCATCGAGCGAGGTTGCCATGCGCAAACCTCCGCAGCTCGTCGTGCGCGATGGGATGATCGAATTTGGTTGGTGCCTTGACGAGCCACTGTTCGAACTCGGCCAAGGAGTGAATGACGAAGCACTCCTCCAATGCCGTGCCGGTGTGCAGCCAGGTGCTCAGTTGGACTTGCAGGCCGGCGGGATCAGCGCCCACGACGAGTTCGAGCCAGCCGTACTTGGAGGTCCACGATGCACGGACATGACGTAAATCGCGGGTGAACGATGCGACCGCTGGGCGGACAGACGGATCGGATGCAAATCGCTGTCGTCCCGCAGGCGTTCGACGCCCATTACGATGGCGATCGAAAGCAGGGCTGTCGGTCGAATGCTTCTTGGCTCGTGACTGCGACGTGCTCATGGCGGCGCTCCCAATAAATCCGGTACCTGTTAATCCGTCGCCCGATTACGGGGTGGACTATCCGAGTGATACCGGGAGCGCAGCCTAGAAAGCAGCTGTAGTGCCTGTCAATGCGTGAGGGCCGGATTGCACAAATTTGTGGCAGCGTCAACTCTGCTAAACGACGGCCAAGCGTGCCGTGGTGAGCCTCAATCGAAATCAGGAGATGCTGGCGTCCGCGGAGAGCCGGCGGAGAATTTCCATCGTTTCCGTAGCGCACGCCTCCGGCACGAAGAGGTGGTCGTGGTGGAAGGCTGCCACGGCATTGCAGGCGATGCCTGCCTGCGCGAGCCTGTCCGTGATGCATGCCAGAAAGCCGACCGCATCAAGCGATGAGTGGACGGTGAGGGTGATGAGGCGACACGGAAAGGTGTAGCGAACGCTTGCTGCCTCCGCCTGCGATTTGTCGATGATGGCGGTGAGGCCCTCGGCTTCCCGGAATGTGCAGATGGGATCGACGCCCTGCGGGAGGCGGAAGTCACTGAAGGTGCAGAAGACGAAAACGCCATCGGCAATGCTCGGCGTCATCTCTCGGCACAGGTCGTGCAGATCGCGAACTGCGTTCATCGTGATTTCCTCGAGCCTGCTTGGACCCACCACGGCCGAGATTATGACCATCCTCCAGCGCCGAAGGAACCCTCAATCAGACAGCGAGGCGGGAGATGAGCTCGGCTCCGGTTTAGCGTTCTTGACGTGAAGCGAAAGTTGCTAAACCGCGATCACCGGCAGCGGCGGCTTGGTACCTTGGGGTCGCGGCTGGGACGATCCTGTCGAGTGCGGGCCCTTTCCACGGCGCCCGTCGGCCGCGCTCAAGGAGGTCTGCCATGGCCACCCGCTCGGAAGTACTGTCCGACATCGCGCTGCTCCGGCAGTCCTTGCGTCGCGCCGGCAGCCCCCACTTGCCGCTGCTGAAGCTGGAGGGCTGGCGCCCGATCATGGACATCCTTGTCGATGTTGCAGCGATCTGTGCAGCGCTCGCTGTCGCGCTGCACGAACCCTGGACATCGTCGCTTGCACTGCTGGTCCTCGGCAATCGCCAGCGGGCGCTGGGCAACATCCTGCATGACGCTGCGCACCGTAACCTGATGCGCGATCAGGTGTTGAACGATCTGGTGACGTGGGCGTTGATCGCGCCTCTGCTTTTCGTGAGCCTTCCGCGCTATCGAGACTTGCACTTCCGCCACCATCTGGACCTCGGGGCGAAGGGCGCCGACCCCGACTTGATCCCGATTCCGCCGATGAAGGCTCGATCCTGGGTGTCGGCGGTGGCGGTCAACGCGCTGTCCGTGCGGGCGGTGCTGGGTTCCGCTTTCGGGCACTTGCTGGACAAAGGCGTTCCGCGCCGAGAGAGGCTGTACGTCCTCGCGTGGTGGGCGCTGCTCGTCGCAGCGCTCATTGCGGTGACCGGCGCCGGTGCGGTGCTCAGGATGCTTGCCCTCTGGCTGGCTGCCAGATGCACGGTTTTTCACCTGATCACCATCGTCCGGGAGATGTGCGATCACCATGGCCTGATGCCTGGCGGCGTTTTCAGCTTCACGCGCGACCTCAAGGCTACAGGACTGTGGTCGGCGCTCATCCATCCGCGGAACAATGCGTACCACCTGACCCACCATCTGTTGCCGGCCATCCCGTACTACCGGCTGCCCGACGCGCAGCGCCTCTTTGCGACGCTGCCCGAGTACCGGGAACGAGCCTGTGTGTGCGAGGCCTATTTCTCGGGTCCCGAGCGAGCGGTGGCTTCTTGGCAGCAGGAGCCGGCGCGATGACGGCACGGACGCTGGGCGCTCTTCAGGTCGGCGCACTCCTAATCTCGGCCAGTTACGGCACTGGCTTCCTGTTCGGTTCGGGCGAATACGCCCTGAGATTCGGCATGGCGGGTGCTGTCTACGGCGTTGCGACTGGGCTGGGGATGATTGCGATGGCTGCTGTCGCGGGCCGGCTGTGGCAGGCGGGTCTTTCGGTGTGGGACCTGCTTGGGGATCAGTGCGGGGAGCGCGTGCGACGACTGGTCGCACTGCTATCTGTCGTCTGGATGGCGGGCGTGCTGGCCGCGCAGATCCATGGCGCCGTCGCCGTCATCCGCCTGTTGGGTGTCCGCGCCGTGCCAGCACATGCCGCCGCCATTGCGCTGATCTTCGCGGCGTCTCGCGTCGAGTTGCGCGCGGCTTCTGTCGTCTTCGCCGGTTGCCTCGCAGTCAGCGCGATGGTCCTCTTGTTTGCATTGGTCACGAGCGGCGGTGTTGACCTCTACATCGGATCATTGCCGGCATTCGCTCAGGCCTTGCCGTCGCTTGGCGTGGCGCAGACCTTCACGATCGCCATTGGCGTGGGCCTGCTCGTCTGCACCGGAGCGGACTACCACCAGTTCGTTCTTGCTGCGCGTGGACCAGGCGCAGCCATCTGTGGATGCCTGCTGGCTGGCGTGGGCCTGCTCTTCCTGGCCTTCCTGCCCCCTGCGGTCGTGCTGTCCACGATTGCCCAGCCCGGGTGGCCTGGCGTAGCGGATCCCAAGCAGGTCGTGCCGCAGGCGCTGTCTCTGGCGGCGAAGCATCTGGCGGTCGGTGCCGGCCCGACGATGCTTGGAGCGCTCGGCGTCGCAGCGCTGGGATCGGGGGGCGCGGTGCTTCGCGCCATGGTGTCAGCGTTGCAGGCAGCGGAGCCTCGCCATCTATCGGTGAGGCCTATTGTCCCGGCGGCCATCGCCATGGCCGTCTCAGCGACTTTGACGGCCAGCGGCTTGCCCATTGTGGACATGATGGTGTCGGTCAATGTGGTCTACATCGCCAGTGTCGGTGTCAGCCTTTATGGCTTTCTGCGGGGAAGGCATGGGCACAAGGTTGACGAAACCTGGGTGATCGCGACGGGCTTTCTTGTCGCGTCGGCTGTCTTCGTTGTGAGCTGGCTGGGTTTACCAATTCCGAATCGCGAGCTTGTCTCGCTCCTTGCCGGATTGGCGTGCGCCGGCGTGGCGCGAGCCACGCTACATCGACGCGATGACCACCTCGCGTGCCCTGCGTCGCGCCGGTAGCGGAGACAGCGTCCGCTGCCGGCGTGGCTTGCCGGTCGGCCGGCGCGGTTGGATGAGGCACTTCGCCGCATGGCCAACGATCAAGTCGGTGATCTCCCTGGCGATGGGCGGCTCCATCTCCCAGTGATGCCAGAACAAGTCGACGTGCACAGGATCGCCCGGTGCCAGCTCTTGCAGCACCCCTTCCTGAAGCAGACGTTGGGCTTGGGTGGAGGGCGCCAACCCGTAGCCGGCACCCATGGCGATGCCTTCGAGCAGAGCGGACGGGGAGGGCAGGTAGTGGCGTGGATAGCGGTCGATGCGAACACCGAAGCGCCGTTGCAGGAATTCCGCATGCAGCGCGTCCTTGCGATTGAAATGGATCGCGGGCGCGCGCAACACGTTCGCGACCGTCAGACCGTCACCCAGAAACTCTGCCACGAAAGCTGGTGTCGCGTAGCAGCGGTACTCCATGGCTCCGAGAGGTTCTGCGACGAAGCCCGAGGCTGCCTTGGCATCAGTCGAGATGCAACCGACGACCTCGCCACGGCGCAAGCGTCCGGATGTGTGGTCCTGGTCATCGGTGACGACCTCAAGCGCGACGGCGCGCTGCGCGAAGAGGTCGCGCAGCAGCGGCATGAACCAGGTGGCCAGGGAGTCCGCGTTCACCGCAATTGCCAGCGGCACAGGGCCTTCTCCAACCGATGGGTTCAAGAGCTCGCGCAGAGAGGACGCCTCCAGCAGGCGCAGCGCCTTGACGTGACGCAACAGCACCTCGCCAGCAGGCGTCGGTGTGACGGGCTTGTCGCGCAGGAGAAGGATGGTCGCGAGCGACTCTTCGAGTGCCTTGATCCGTTGCGAGACGGCACCTCGCGTCACGTTCAAAAGCGTGGCTGCGCGCTCGAAGCTCTGTTGCTCGGCCACGCTCGCAAACGTCTCCAGTTGATCTCTGTCCAGCATGGCGCAATCTCCTGTCCGGACGACGCGCGAGGCGTACAGCCGTTCGCGGCCGCAGAGACGGTGGTCCCGTTGCCGTGGGCACTGGAAACGATCTGCGTCGATGCCGGGGTGCGCCATCGGGTCGCTCAGACTGACGTCGTTGCTGTTCAGGCGCCCCCCGTTTTTCCAAGCGAACCACATCGGGCGACGGGTGCTTGTCGGACCGCTTCGGAGTCGGCCTTGTTCAAGTCGCTATTGATGTCTACGGAGGGAGGTATTGTCCAGAGGCGTTACGTCACAAAGCGTAAATGCCAGCAATGGGCGCGCATGCTTCCGCACGCACGGAGACTGCGGTCTGCGCTACGGCCCAGGGCCTATGCTTGCCCGATCCCCTCGTCGCCATGCATTCGCCCATGCCTCGCCTCGCCGGTCGCCAGACATGCGGATCGTCGCGCCGCACGCGCAGCCGCAAGGGGCTTTCGCGGCATAAACGGCCTGCGCCCCGCTCACGCGGGTGCCCTCTGTTTATTCCACGGTCCCCTTGCCGCCGCGCTCGCAGGCGGCGCGCTTGATGCCGCACGGCGACCGACGAATGCGGGGCAAGCACCAGCTCGACAGCCTGGCTTTCTCCGAGGGAACAACAGCCACAAGCGGCTCCCTCGGAACTTTGGGCAGGCAGGGAAGACAGGCCTGACTTCAATAGGCCGGTGGTCGTTGGCAGACGAGATCCGGGTTCTGCTCACTTTGGGAGAAACACGATGTTGATGATCCTTCAGCGCACGCCGCAGCCAGACGCCCGAGTCTGGCCGGGTCGACGCCTGCTCGCTTTTGCCGATGCCGTGGCTTGGCCGGTGGCGTGGGCGAACTTCGTTTTCGGTCTGCCGGCTCACCTGGGACTGGCGGGGCAATGCGTGTTGGCATATTGCGGCTTCGCGGCGATTCAGCGCGCCCATCAAGCGGTGGTCCAGAATCCTCGCTACCACTTCACGACATGGCGTTGGGGGCGCTGGGTGGTGCTCGTGCTCGCCTTCGGGTACGCGCTGAAACTTGCGACGCTGCTCACTGCGTAGCGGTCGTATGTGCCTCGCATCACCGCGTTGGCAGTGCTTGTGGGCGTCGGACCGGTTGGTCGTTGCACTGTGCCTTCACGCCATTGATTCACGGCATGACGCCGGGCTGCGGTGGTTGCACGGCAGGTGGTCGGCGATGCGGTGCTGAAATTGGCGCTGCCGGTGAGACCGTCAGATGCGACACGAAGCTGGCCCCGATGAAGGCCGCTGCGCGTTTCGCAGGTCAGTGCGCAACCAAAGGACGAGCTTCGCTCCACTGATCGAGGTCTGAACTCCTCCACGCAACTGCGCGAGGGCCAAGGCGCACCGGGCTCGGGAACTTGTGGTCCGCGATCAGTCGATAGATTGTCGACCGGCCGAGGCCTGTCATGCGCATGACAGTGGGCATCCGTAGAAAGACCGGCGTCACGGCCTCCGCGTGGCCACGCGATTGTTCGGAAGGGTTGGATTGCACAGGCGATCTCCGGTGAGAGGCATGTGCGCAACTCTAGGACGCGCGCGGGATCGGCGATGTGCTCGATTCGGGCTGCAATCCTGCTCGTTACCTGCTTCGCATCCAGGGCGGCACCATGGTCACCGCCCCTGGACTTGGTAGCGCGGATCTCGCCCCGGCGCCTGAACTGCATCACGAAGGAGCTGTTGGCCACCATCGCCCGCCAACTGCATTCGCAACGCGAAGTCGTGCGGCGTTTGCTCGTGAGCGACTGCTTGCCCGCCAGTTCCGCGCGGCCGTGGGCGAAAGCGCGGGCTTTGTGCCGATCAGCCGTTGGTCGATACCGTCGACTTGAGCCGGCTTGGCTTGCTGGAGCAGTGGTGTGCCCACTCGTCCATGAGCTTTCGCCGCTTTTCAAACAGATCGCCTCGGCGATATGCTGCTTCAACCTTGTCACCGATTGCGTGTGCGAGTGCCATTTCGGCGACCTCGCGGGACACGTCGGTAGCTTCCGCGCACCAGTCACGGAAGGTCGAACGAAACCCATGCGGAACCGCGCCAACCTGCATGCGTCGCATCACCGCGGTCAGAGTCATGTCCGAGAGTTGCTCTCCACGGGGCGAGGGGAAGAGCAGGACGGTGGAATCTTGCGGCAGTGGGTCTGGCAAGAGCCTCCAGGCCGCGTCCGATAGTGGCACTCTGTGTTCGCGCCCCGCCTTCATCCGCGTGGCCGGGATGTTCCAAACGCGGGTCTGAGGGTCAATTTCGCCGCTGGTCGCGCCACGGACTTCACCCGAGCGCGCTGCGGTGAGGATCAAGAAGGTGAGGGCGCGTGCGCCGGTGCCTTCTTGTCCTGCGAGCTTCTGCATGAAGTCGAGCATGCCCGTGAAGGGTATGGCCGCGTGATGCTCGACCTTTTTGACTTTGGTTGGTGCTGGCAGCAGTTGGTCCAAGTGCCCGCGCCAGCGTGCAGGGTTGTCGCCGTGCCGCAACTGACGAACCGTCGCCCAATCCAATATGGACTCGATGCGGCCCCTCACACGTGAAGCGGTCTCCGTGCGATCTCGCCAAATCGGTTCAAGGATCAACAGTAGGTGCCGCAACTCGACTTCGTGGATTGGCAACTTCCCGATCACAGGGCTCGCGTGAAGCCGAAGTGTGCTTTCCCATTGCGCCGCATGTTTGGCGTTCCTCCACGCATCACGATGCGCGGCGATGTAGGCCTCGGCGCATTTGTCGAAGCTCATTGCGCGCTGCTTTTTGACAAGCAGGAGAGTGCGTTCCCCATTGCGCTCGTCAATGGGATCCTTGCCCTGTGCCAAAAGGCGCCTGCAATCGGCAGCCTGTTGTCGTGCCTGCGCCAAGCTGACGTCACGAGCCGAACCAAGGCCCATCCATCGCGCACGCTGGCTATGGCTGTAACGGAACAGCCATGACCGCGTCACAGCGGTGTTCTTCGCGGTCAATTTGACCTGCAGATAGAGCCCGGCGCCGTCGGCGTAGTACCCAGGTTCGGCCTGACTCTGAACGGCGCGTGCCGACAGTCGGTGTATTGGGCTGGTCATTTCTCTACCTACAGATGTACCTACAGAGCGCGCCGCGCTTTGACAAGACGTCATGAAATCACTATGGACATGAGTGGAAGAAAAATCAAATGAAATCAATGGCCTAGATGAGGTGTCGGGATCTAGTGGGACGTCCTGAGATACCGGTTCGAAAGACTCCCTCCGCCAGTCAAAGCCCGCGCATGTCGCGGGCTTTGTTTTTTCGGCGCCCCTGCCACACCACCCGGCCTACGGGTCCGCACCGGGCGGCTCGGGAGTTTGAGGTCAGGAGAGTCTGGGGGGCGCCAAGTCGGTTCAAGTAGACGATGGGCCCAGTGCCAGAGCTGGATCGCCCGCAGTCGATGACGCAGCCACTTGTCCAGCTTGCGCAGGCCCGACGTAGGCTTTCCCCATACCAGCAGGTTCGGCCGCAGCCGCTGGACCACTTGCCCATGCTTGACCTTGCCACAGGTGGAGGGTTTAGGATCATGTTTCGGTGAGTTGGACCCATTGCCATGAATGGCAAAAAAGCCAATTTCCAGTCTTTTCAGCCTTTGTGAAAACCGTTCGCCTCTGCTTCCTGCTGCTGCTGGCCGTGCTGCTTCCCTTGCGGGGCGCGGTGGCGGCCGCCATGCTCTGCTCGGCAGGTGATGCAGGCTCGCACAACGAGCTCCGCATGGCCGAAGGTTCCTCCGAGGCGAACGCGGGAATGGCGCACCACGTGGTTCACGAGGCGGGTCCGTCTGACGCCCGGGCAGATGCCGAACATGCCCACGGCGAGCAACGCCATCATCATGCGGGCTCGGACAAGTGCAACATGTGTTCGGCATGCTGCTCGCTGACACCCCTGGTGAGTGCCGTGCCGGTGCTTGCTGAGCCGTTGGGCTTCACGGCTGTGCGGTTTGCTTCCTACACGGCGCCGTTGCCCAGCTTCTTCTCGGGCGGCCAGGAGCGCCCTCCCCGAACCACCTGACCCACCTTGGGCCTCTTCAGGAGGCCTGACGGGGCTCGCGCGTCCGCAAAGCGGTCGTGCCGAGCGTCTTGCGGCTCGCATTGCTGAGCCGCCGACTCAATTGGTTGCGATTCATGAACAACTTCTTCTGCAGGCTCGCGCCTGTGGTCGCGCTCGGCTTGCCGCTGCTCGCGCCTGCCCAGTCCAGGCCGCCCGATCCAGTGGACCCGAAAGCCTTGGCTCCGGCGCTGCGCTACCTGTCAGCCTTCGCTGACTACACGCGCTGGCAAGACATCAAGACCGGCGATTGGCGCGCGCTCAACGACGCGTTGCGGGACGACGGCGCCGCGGCCGGCCAGGAGGCCCCTGCGATGCCCCTGGCGGCACCACCGGCCGCTCGATCTCCCGCGCCCACGGTCTCTCTGCCAGCGGCGTCGGCCCATGGGGGGCATCACCCGCAAGGAGACGCGCGATGATGCGGCTGACGATTGCTGCTGCAGCAGCACTGGCTCTGGCCGGCTGCGCTTCGTTTTCGCCTGATGGCGGCGCCGGCCAAGTCTCCGAGCTCACCAGGGAGCGCACTGGACAAGGCGTCGGCTTTCAGCGAACGGCGTCCGATGTCGATTCAGCCGCCGCGCGCGTTGGCGAACTGCTCCAACAGCCGCTGACGGCCGACGCGGCGGTCGAGATCGCGTTCCTGAACAACCGTGGCCTTCAAGCCAGCTTCTCCGAGCTGGGCATTGCAGAAGCGGAACGGGTGCGGGCAGGTCGTCTGGCCAATCCCCGGCTGAGCCTCGGGCACCTTGCCGGCGGAGGTATCACCGAGGTTGACCGCTCGGTGGTGTTCGACCTCGCAGGCCTCTTGACGATGCCCATTGCCAACGAGGTGGCACAACGGCAGTTAGAGCAGGCGCAGTACCAGGCTGCCTTCGAAGCGGTCGGCATCGCTGCAGAGGCCCGCAAGGCGTTCTTTGCTGCAGTGGCCGCGCAGGAACTCGCGAGGTACGCCGAGCAAGTCAAGCTTGCGGCCGACGCATCGAGCGAACTGGCGCGACGCATGCTGCAGGCGGGCAACTTGAGCAGGCTGCAACAGATGCGTGAGCAGTCCTTCTACGCAGATGCCACGGCCGACCTGGCGCGTGCGCGCCATCAAGTGGTCGCCGAAAGAGAGCGACTGATCCGCGCGCTGGGCCTCTCTGGCGAAAGTCTTGGCTTCACGCTGCCCGAAAGGCTGCCGGACCCGCCCAGTTCGGCGCTTGAACCCAAGGACGCCGAGCAAACCGCGGTCAGCAAGCGCCTGGACGTCCTGATGGCCAAGCGCGATGCGGAAGCCACGGCAAAGTCGCTTGGGCTGACCAAGACGACCCGCTTCATCAATGTGCTTGATGTCGGCTATGCCGACAAGCGCCAGACCGGCGAAGCCCGCCAGACTGGCTACGAGATCGAGCTGGAACTGCCCCTGTTCGACTTTGGATCGACCCGCACCGCGCGTGCGGAGGCGATGTACATGCAGGCGGTCCACCGCACTGCCGAAGTGGCAACCAATGCCCGCTCGGAAGTTCGCGAGTCGTACTCGGCCTATCGAACGGCCTACGACTTGGCCAGGCACTACCGCGACGAACTGGTGCCGCTGCGCAAGCGCATCTCGGATGAAAACATGCTTCGCTACAACGGGATGCTGACGGGCGTCTTCGAACTGCTCGCCGATGCACGCGATCAAGTCAACAGCGTGACCGGCGCAGTCGAGTCGCTGCGCGACTTCTGGATCGCCGACACCGATCTGCAAAGTGCGCTCACCGGCCGTTCGCCGAACCTGGCCGGCTTCGGCGCGCCAAGCAAGTCGGCAGCGGGCGAGCCGCGCGCGCACTGAGGGAATCAATGATGACAAACCGCAGAACGTTTTTCCAGGCTGCAGGCGCAACCCTTGTGGGTGCCACGGCTGTCAGCCGAGTGGGCGCGGCGATGCTGCCTGAAGCCGTCAGTCAAGCCAGCCCGCTGACCCAGCCACCGCCAGCCCCGCCCAACGGCCGCCCGTTCAATCCCGTGCTCACGCTCAATGGCTGGTCCTTGCCGTGGCGCATGAAAGACGGCGTCAAGGAGTTCCACCTGGTTGCCGAGCCAGTGGTTCGAGAAATTGCCCCTGGCATGAAAGCCAACCTGTGGGGCTACAACGGCCAGTCGCCGGGTCCCACCATCGAGGTGGTGGAGGGAGACCGCGTGCGCGTCTTCGTGACGAACCGATTGCCCGAAGTCACCAGCATCCACTGGCATGGCCAGCGCCTGCCCAACGGCATGGATGGTGTGACCGGGCTGACACAGCCAGGCATTGCACCTGGCAAGACCTTCGTCTATGAATTCGTCGCCCGCCGTGCCGGCACCTTCATGTATCACCCGCATGCCGACGAGATGACCCAGATGGCAATGGGCATGATGGGCTTTTGGGTCACGCATCCGCGGGACATCGGCACGATGCGCGTCGATCGCGATTTCGTGTTCCTGCTGAATGCCTACGACATCGATCCCGGCAGCTTCACGCCGCGCGTCAACACGATGTTGGACTTCAACCTCTGGACGTTCAACAGCCGTGCGTTTCCGGGCATCGACCCACTGGTCGTGCGCCAAGGCGACAAGGTGCGCATCCGGGTTGGCAACCTCACGATGACCAACCACCCCGTCCACCTGCACGGTCACGAGTTCGAGGTGACCGGCACCGACGGCGGATGGGTGCGGCCGCAGGCCCGCTGGCCGGAGGTCACTGCCGACGTTGCGGTTGGGCAGATGCGGGCGATTGAGTTTGTGGCCAGTGAGCCTGGCGACTGGGCCTTCCACTGCCACAAGTCGCACCACACGATGAATGCGATGGGTCACGACGTGCCAACGATGATTGGCGTGGATCAGCGCGGCGTGGCCGAGAAGATCACCCAGTTGATGCCCGACTACATGGCGATGGGCGACAAGGGACAGTCCATGGGCGGCATGGAAATGCCGATTCCGGAGAACACGCTGCCCATGATGGGTGGCGAAGGTCCGTTCGGCGGCGTCGAGATGGGCGGCATGTTCACCGTGATGAAGGTCCGCGCCGAGCAGAAGCCTGGCGACTACAGCGACCCTGGCTGGTACCGGCATCCACCCGGCACGCTGGCCTATGAATGGCAGGGCGGGATGCCCGCGACCCAGCGCAACGAGAGCCCTGGAGGGCACCTCATGCAGCCGACAGGAAAGTCGGCTCCCATCGAGATGACCGTGCGCAAGCCGTCCGGTCATTCAGGACATCAATGACTTCCCACTGCAACCTTGAAAGCAAGACCATGAAGCAACTGCTCAAGCTCACTGCCGCCGTCCTCATTGCCGGCCCGCTTGCAACCATCACCGCGCCCAGCTTTGCGCACGACGAGCCGATGGCGGCCGCCCATGCGGAGATGTCCCAGGGCGAGATCAGGAACATCGACAAGGACAACGGCAAGCTCACCATCAAGCATGGCGAGCTGAAGAACATCGGCATGCCAGGCATGACGATGGTGTTTCGCGTCAAGGATCCCGCCATGCTGACCCAGGTCAAGGTGGGCGACCAGATCCATTTCGTCGCCGAAAAGGTCGGCGGCGCCCTCACCGTGACCGCGCTGCAGGTCGCCAAGTAATTCCCTCTCGCGCCATCGCATTGAATTGAAAGTGAACCTCATGAAAAAACTCAACATGCTCGGTCTTGTCCTCGCCGTTGCGAGCGCGGTCTTGTCGCCGCAGTTGGCGCAGGCGCACGCTTCGCTGAAGAATTCGACACCAGCAGCTGGATCGACGGTTTCGGCGCCCAAGGACCTCTCTCTGACGTTCAACGAGAAGGTCGAAGAGTCCTTCAGCGCCGTGACCTTGAAGGACGCTGCGGGCAAGGATGTGGCCACCCCAAAGCCACACATCGACACGGCTGACGTCACGACATTGCACGTCGACTTGCCGACGCTGACGCCTGGGGGCTACAGCGTGCAGTGGGTCGCAGTCGGCGCGGACGGTCATCGGCGCACCGGGAACTTCAACTTCACCGTCAAGTAATGGACGCCACCACGCTGCTGCAGATCGGCTCGGCTGCAGCCGTCAACGCCAGCCTTTCCGCACTTTTGGGCTGCGTGCTCGCGCGCTGGTGGCTGCTGAGGGCCGGTGCGCGGCCGCAGGGCGGCCTGCTGGTGCATCTGCGCACGTGGGAGCGGTTCGCCGCAGGGCTCGGACTCGTCAGCCAAGGCTTGGCGATGTGGGCGGCGGCGGCCGTCATGATGGGACACACGCTTCCAGAGGCCGCCGCCATGCTGCCCACGATGCTCGTGAAGACCTCCTACGGCCGAGCGGGCGTGCTTGCATTCGTGCTGCTCGCCTGTGCGTCCTTCATGGTGTGGCGGTCCCGATTGACTGCAGGCCAGTGCGTTGCGGCCCTGGCATTGCTCGCCCTGTTCGCGCTGGCCCGTGCCTCAGTGAGCCACGGCGGTGAGGGCGGGCTGTTGAGCTTGGGGCTGGCGACCGAGTGGCTGCACCTGATCCTGATTGCGCTGTGGGTTGGCGGTGTTGCGATTGCTGCCTGGTGCGTGCTGCCGGCGGCACAGGCAACCGCCCCGGCGAATGCGGTGTTCCACCGCTACCTGGAAAGTCTGTCGTTCGCCGCAACGATCGCATTGGGGGGCATTGTGGTGACGGGCCTGGTCAACGCTTGGCAACGCCTGGGTGTCCCAATCCACCTGGTCGACACCGGCTACGGCGTGACGCTGATCGTGAAGCTGGTGTGCGTCGGTGCTGCTGCCGGGCTGGGGGGCTACAACAAGCTCATCGGCTTTCCGACCCTGATCCGGCACGACAGCGCCTCCGCAAAAGTCATCGCGATCTTGCGCCTGGAATCAGTCCTGCTGCTGGGGGCGCTGGTGGCAGCTGCGGTGTTGACGTCTCAACAGCCTCCGGCGGCCATGTAGACGCTTTCTCGTCGCGGGCATGTCCGGCACAGGTGGCGCACTTCAGGGTGGGCCCCCGGTGGGTTGCTTCAGAGGTGGAACCAGGCCGCGACGCCGATCACCACGCCCAGGCCGCCTAGGCCGATGGTGGCGTATTCCAGCCAGCGCCGGCGGGTGAGCAGGGCGATGGCGGCCATCGCGATGGAGATCTGCAGCGCGGTGGTCGCCTGGGCCCAGCGGTGGTGCTGGTGCATCTGCGCTTCGGATTTTTCGTCGAATTCGCGGGATTCGGCTTCCAGCTTTTCGGCGGCGACCTTGATCTCTTCCTTTTCGTGCTGGTAGCGGGCGACCTGCTTTTCGTATTCGCCACGCTTGTCTTCGGCCACCAGCACCACGGCCAGCTCGGCAATGTTCTGCTTGCCGCTCTTGGCCTGGTAGAAGGCCCACTGGTTGGCGGCCTCGGTCTTGCGGATCGCGGCGTCGTTCTTGTACAGGCCAGCCGCGGCCTGGGTGGCGCCGCCCATGTAGGAAAAGATCGCGCCGACCGTGGCGAGGATGGCAGTGATCACGGCCAGCTGGCCGGCCATGCTGCCGGCGCCGCCGTGTTGCGCGGCATGTTCAAGTTCGTGGTCGTGGGGACCGTGCACGTGGAATCCGTCGCCGGACATGGGTCAGCTCCTCAGAGGGACGTGTTGATAGGTGACGAAATCGTAAGCCGGTTGACCGTCCGCGGGCTGGCCAGCGATTCGGGCGACTTCGTGGAATTCCGTGCGGTCGAAGCTCGGAAAGAAGGCGTCGCCGTCGGCGTCCTGTTGCACTTCGGTCAGCAGCAGCTGGTCGGCGCGCGGCAAGGCGAGTTGATAGACCTGCGCGCCGCCGATCACGAAGGCCTGCGGTGCGGCCTGGACCAGCAGCAGGGCCTCGTGCAGGCTGGTGGCGCATTCCGCGCCTTCCAACTGCAGGCCAGGCTGGCGCGACAGCACCACGTTGCGCCGGCCTGGCAGCGGGCGGAAGCGCGGTGGCAGCGAATCCCAGGTCTTGCGGCCCATGATGACCGGGCAGCCTTGGGTGGCACGGCGGAAATGGGCCAGGTCCTCGGGCAACTGCCAGAGCAACTGGTTGTCTCGGCCAACGCAGCCATTGCGGGCCACGACGGCGATCAGGGTGACGAGGGTTCGGCGGATCATCGGCGGGCATTGTCGCCCTTGCTGCGGGTGAGCACCCATTCGACTGCGAGGTGATGCGCCTAGACTGCACTGCAACATGCACCACCCGGCCGACCCAGCCCCTGCTCCGGGGGATGCCGAGCACACGGAGGCCGTCGCAGCGGGTTCGTCCACAGGGCGGACCGGACAGGCGTGGCCGCCAGGGCGGTGGGCCGCCACGCCCTTGGCTGCGCCACTGCGCGCGGCTTGGCAGCTGGAGCAGTTGCACCTGGTGTGGCTGCACGCCGCCTCGGCGATGGTGCTGGCCAATGCCTTTGCGATGCTGGGCGCCTGGCAGCTGCGGGCCAGCGTACCGGCGAGCTTGCTGTGGCAATGGGTGCTGCTGAAGCTGGTGGTAGCCTTGTTGCGCTTGCTGCATGCGCGCCAGCTGATGCCGCTGCTGCAGCCCTTTCCGGACGTGCCGGGCCGGCCTGAGCACGGCGAAGAACCTGCCGCCGACGGGCGTCTGCCGCGTTGGCGCCACTTGACACTGGGCGGTTTGCTGATCGATGGCGCGGTCTGGGGCCTGGCCGGCGCCTGGCTGATGCACGACGTGCCCGAGGTCGTCGCGCTCGTCGTGGCCAGCCTGGCCAGCGTGGCCTGCGTGGCGACCTTCGGGCTGCAGATCAGCCTGGCGGCCACGGCCTGCTACGTGCTGCCCATCCTGCTGCCCACCGCTGCTTCGCTGCTGTTGCGCGGCGACCGGCTCGGGGTGTTTGGCGGATTGGGCCTGCTGTTGCTGGTGGCCGCGCAGCTGGCCACTGCGGCCCGCATGCAGCGGCGCCTGCTGCAGGCGGTGACGCTGCGCCTGCAGGCGCGCGATCTGATGCGCGAGCGCAGTGATGCGCTGCAACTTGCCTTGCAGCAAAGCGCCGTGAAGTCCAAGTTCCTCGGCGCCGTCAGCCACGAATTGCGCACGCCGCTGCACGGCATCATGGGCCTGGCGCGGCTGATGCATCTGGACAGCGCGGACGCCTTGGCGCGCCGGCGCATCGAGCTGATCGAGTCCTCCGGCCGCCACCTGCTCGGCTTGATCAGCGACCTGCTGGACATGGCGGTGATGGAAGAGGGCCGCTTTGCGCTGCGCGAGGAAGTCTTCGACCTGTGTGCGCAGCTGAACCAGGTGATGGGGGTCTACGAAGTGCGGGCGCAGGAGAAAGGCCTGCGGCTGGATGTGGACTGCGGGCTGAGCTCGCCACTGTGGGTGCGCGGCGACCCGGTGCGCTTCCGCCAGGTGCTGCACAACCTGCTGGGCAATGCGGTGAAGTTCACCGCGCAAGGCCACGTGGCGCTGCGCGTGCGTCCAGCCGAGGACGACGGCGAGGGCGAACGCTGGTTGATTGAGGTCGAAGATTCCGGCCCTGGCATTGCAGAGGCCGATCAAGCCCGGGTATTCGAGGCCTTTGAGCAGGCCGATGCCGGCATGCGGCCACTGGAGGGCACAGGCCTGGGCCTGCGCATTGCACGCGCCATTGCGCAGCGCATGGGCGGTGGGCTGACGCTGGAAAGCCGGCTCGGCGAAGGCTGCTGCTTCCGTTTCGTGGCCCGCCTGCCGCGGGTGGCCGAAGCCGCCAGTGCGGCGCAGGTGCCTGCGGATTCACTCGCTGGCCAGCACCTGCAGGTGCTGCTGGCCGAAGACGACGACGTCAACGCGATGATCGCCGAGGCTTACCTGCAGCGCCTGGGCGTGGTCGTGGAACGTGTGCCGAACGGCCGCGAGGCGGTGCGCCGCGCCTTGCGCGACAACGGCCGGCCCGACCTGGTGCTGATGGACTGCCGCATGCCGGTGATGGACGGCTACGAAGCCACGCGCGAGATCCGCCGCCGCGAGGCCGCGCTGGGCCTGCCACGCCTGCCCATCGTGGCGCTCACCGCGACCGTCACCGCGCTGAGCCGCGCGCAGTGCCTGGAAGCGGGCATGGACGATTTCCTCTCAAAGCCCTTCACGCTGGACGATCTGGCGCGGGTGCTGCAGCGGCCATTGCCCGTCGCCGAGGCAGGCAACTGAAGGGGCAGCGTCCGGTCAGACCGCGACAGGGGCCTTGATCGCTGCGTGGTGCTGGTAATCGACGATCTCGAAGTCCTCCAGCGTGTAGTCGAAGATCGATGCGGGGCGGCGCTTGATCTGAAGCGTGGGGTACGCAAACGGTTCGCGTGCCAGCTGGGTCTGGACCTGCTCGAAGTGGTTGTTGTAGAGGTGGCAGTCGCCGCCGGTCCAGATGAAGTCGCCCACGTCCAGGTCGCACTGCTGGGCCAGCATGTGGGTCAGCAGCGCGTAGCTGGCGATGTTGAAGGGCACACCGAGGAAGATGTCGGCGCTGCGCTGGTAGAGCTGGCAGCTGAGCTTGCCGCGGCCGCCGGGTTCGGTGGCCGGTGCCACGTAGAACTGGAACATCGCATGGCAGGGCATCAGCGCCATCTTGTCCAGCTCGGCCACGTTCCAGGCGCTGACCAGGATGCGGCGCGAATCGGGGTTGGTCTTGAGCTGCTGCACGACCTGGGCGATCTGGTCGATGTGGCCGCCGCCGGGCGTGGGCCAGCTGCGCCACTGCACGCCGTAGACCGGCCCGAGGTCGCCGTCGTCGCGGGCCCATTCGTCCCAGATGGTGCAGCCGCGTTCCTGCAGCCATTGCACATTGGAGTCGCCGCGCAGGAACCACAGCAGCTCGACGATGATGGCCTTGGTGAAGACCTTCTTGGTGGTGACCAGCGGGAAGCCTTCGGAGAGGTCGAAGCGCATCTGGTGGCCGAACACGCTGAGCGTGCCGGTGCCGGTGCGGTCGCCCTTGGCCACGCCGTGTTCGAACACATGCCGCATCAGGTCCTCGTACTGGTGCCGAACCGGGGGGCGAACCGGGCGCGAGGTGGGCGAGGGCTGGCTGGTCATGTGTGCAGGCGAAAAAAAGCCGGGGCACAAGCGCCCCGGCCGGGATTGTAGAAGTCGAGGATCAGCCTTGGTTCAGCCCTGCTTCTCGGCCAGGAAGATCTCCACGCGACGATTGCGTGCACGGCCGTCGTCGGTGCTGTTGTCGGCGATGGGCTGGTGCGAGCCACGGCCGTCGGTGCTGATGCGCCCGGCGGCAACGCCACGGGTGACCAGGTAGTCCTTGACGCTGGCAGCGCGGTCGACCGAGAGCGGGTTGTTGATGGCATCACTGCCGGTCGAGTCGGTGTGGCCGACGATCTGCACCTGCATCACACTGCTGTCCAGGCCAGCCGCGAATTTGTCCAGCACCGGCCGCAGTTCCGGTCGAATCGCCGAGCGGCCGACATCGAAGCTGATGTCGCTGGGCACGTTGACCTGCAGCTGGTTGTCTGCCGTGCGGGTGACCTGCACACCCGTGCCGGCGGTGGCCTGCTCCATGGCGCGGCGCTTGTCTTCCATGCGCTTGGACCAGACGTTGCCGGCGACCGCGCCGAGCGCGCCACCGATCAGCGCGCCGGTGCCGGCCTTGCCGCCGGTGGCCGAGCTGATCACCGCACCGCCGATCGCGCCGATGGCAGCGCCGCCGGCGGTGCCTTTTTCGCGCTCGCCCATGTTGGCGCAGCCGGTCACGAAGACCGTGGCGCTGAGCAGCGTGAGGCCGGCCGCGTGCGCCAGGGGGCGGAAGTTGAAGCGTGGGGTGTTGATTTTAACCTGCATGGAAGACTCCTGTGTGTTCGAGTTGGGATGCGGGCGCCGCAGCCACGCGAGCGCCGTCGCAGCCATTAGGGACCGGAAACGGCGTAAAAGTTCAGCTGCCGCTGTATCGGCGAGTGTCAGCCCGTTCAGCTCAAGCGGCGCGGACCTGCGATTCGCCGCCAAACTGCAGCGCCGCCAGCCGTGCATACAGCCCGCCTCTGGCCATCAGCTCGGCATGCCGGCCCTGGTCGACGATGCGGCCCTGGTCCAGCACGACGATGCGGTCGACCTGCTGCACCGTGGCCAGCCGGTGGGCGATGACCAGCGTCGTGCGGTCGGCCATCGCGGCCTGCAGGGCGGCCTGCACCACCCGCTCGCTCTCGGCGTCCAGCGCGCTGGTGGCTTCGTCCAGCAGCAGCAGTGGCGGGTTCTTCAGGATCGCGCGGGCAATGCTGATGCGCTGGCGCTGGCCGCCCGACAGGCGCACACCGCGCTCGCCGAGGAAGCTCTGGTAGCCGCCGGGCAGCGCGAGGATGAAGTCGTGCGCAAAGGCCGCCTTGGCCGCTGACATGACTTCCTCGTCCGTCGCCGTGGGGCGGCCGTAGCGGATGTTTTCCATCGCATTGGCCGAAAAAATCACGCTGTCCTGCGGCACGATGCCGATGCGCTCGCGCAGGTCGTGCAGGCGCGTGCTGCGCACGTCCACCCCGTCCAGCGTGACGGTGCCGGCGTCCACGTCGTAAAAGCGCAGCAGCAGCTGGAACAGCGTGGACTTGCCGGCGCCGCTGGGGCCGACCAGCGCCACCGTCTCGCCCGGCTTGATCTGCAGGTTCAGGTCGGCCAGCGCGGCCTGGGCCGGCCGGGAAGGGTAATGGAAACGCACATGGTTCAGCGCCACCGCCGAGCCGCCACGCGTGACCGGCAAGGCCTGCGGCTGGGCGGGCTCGGCCACGGTGGACTGGGTGGCCAGCAACTCCATCAGCCGCTCGGTTGCCCCGGCAGCACGCAGCAGGTCGCCGTAGACCTCGGACAGCACCGCCACCGAGCTGACCAGCACGATCACGTACAGCACCGTCTGTCCCAGGTGGCCGGCGGACACGTCGCCACGGATCACCGCCTGCGTGCCCTGGTACAGGCCGAACAGCAGCGCGCCGAAGGTGGCGCTGATGATGAAGGCGATCAGCACCGAGCGCACGCGGGTGCGGCGGCGGGCGGTCTCGAAGGCCGCCTCGGTTGCGCGGTCGAAGCGCGCGGCCTCGCCGGCTTCCTGGGTGTAGCTCTGCACCACTGGAATGGCATTCAGCACCTCGTTGGCCAGTGCGCTGGCGTCGGCCACGCGGTCTTGGCTGGCGCGCGAGAGGCGGCGCACGCGGCGGCCGAAGTACAGCGCTGGTCCAACGATCAGCACCAGCATCGCCAGCACCGGCAGCATCACTCGGGCATTGGTGAAGATCAGCATGCCCAGGGCGCCCAGGCCCATCACGCTGTTGCGCAACCCCATGCTGAGGCTGGAGCCGACGACGGTCTGGACCAGCGTGGTGTCGGTCGTCAGCCGGCTGATGACCTCGCCGCTGGAGGTCGTCTCAAAAAAGCCCGGGCTTTGCAAGACGACGTGGCGATAGACAGCATTGCGCAAATCAGCAGTGACACGCTCGCCCAGCCAGCTGACCATGTAGAACCGCAGCGCCGAGAACACGCCCAGCAGCACGCCGACGACGAACAGCGCCAGGAAATGCTCGCGCAACTGCATCACCCGCGCGCCAGGCTCGGCGGCCACCAGGCCTTGGTCGATCAGCGACCTCAGCGCCACCGGCATCACCAGCGTGGCGGCGGCAGCGGCGACCAGCGAAACCAGGGCCAGCGCGATGCGCCAGCGATAGGGGCGCAGGAAGGGCAGCAGGCCACTGAGTGAGCGGGGGCTGCGGGCGGTGGGTCGGTCGGCAGAAGCGGGCTGGGTCATGCCGGCCAGTGTAGGCAGCGCTTCGTGACGAGGCGCCGTTGAGACAAAACCTTGCAAAACGCAAGCCTATTCAATCATCGCCTGATCAATACTTGCCTGAACAAATATAGTTCAGGCATGAAATCGACCCAGGCCTCTCCCGTCTCGCCGTCTACCGCCCTTGAAGGGACAGGGGACGCGCCTGCGGGCATCGCTTTTTACGCGCCCGGCCAGTACAAGTCCGAGGACAGCGTGGGCTACCTGATGCGCTTGGTGATGAACTCCGTGATGACGCGGGTGGATGCCCGGCTGTCGGCACTCGACATGACCCATGCCCAGTGGCTGCCCCTGTTCAAGCTGGTGGCCGACAAGGACCACACGATGGCCAGCCTGGCGCGTGAGCTCGGCACCGACCCGGGTGCCATGACCCGCTCGCTGGACCGGCTGGAAGCCAAAGGCCTGCTGCGCCGCGAACGTTCCACTGCGGACCGCCGCGTGGTGCACCTGGTGCCGACCGATGAAGGCCGGGCTGTTGCCGCGCAGGTGCCGCCGGTGCTGTCCGACGAGATGAACCGGCACCTGGCTGGCTTCTCGGCCGCCGAATGGCAGCAGTTGTTGCAGTTCCTGCGGCGAATGATCGCCAACGGCGAAGCACTCAAACCGGGCTGCTGCGGCAATGTCGGCGCAGCCATCGTCGCCAGCGCGGTCATGGCCGGCACCACGCCCCCTGCTGCGGATGTCAGCGGCTGAAACTTCAAGAACAAGGAGCCTGCACATGGCCCACTTTCCCCTGCTGCCGCGCCGCGGCAATGCCTCCAGAACCCATCTCCTGTCGTCTCTGTTGCCCATGTCCATTCACAGCCTCTCGAACCTGGCCCGCGCCTTCGGTCCTGCCAGCCTCACCACCGCGGTGGCGCTGGTCTCGGCCGCGGTGCTGCTGACCGGCTGCGCCAGCCCTGGCCCGGACCACACGCCGCTGGCCCGGACCGAACCCGCCGTGCTCGGCCTGACCCAGCAAGCCACGCCTGAAACCGCCGCGCTGAACTGGTCGGTGCTGGGTGATGCGCG